>CACYET010000019.1 GCA_902773515.1 uncultured Eubacteriales bacterium
TATCCCTTCAACTTCAACACGATGGGCGAGGGCTACCTCTCGTCCTACTACATGGTGCGCATGGCGGGCTGGCTGCTGGCGCTCCTGTTGCTGCTCGCGTATTCGCGCATGTTGTACAACTGCGCTTTGCATATCAAACCGCTTGCCACAGTGAACGGATTGTTGACCGCCGGGGCGCTGGTGAACGGCGCCTACTGCTTCGGCCGCTTCTTCGTGCCGTGGGTCAACCGCGCCAAGTGGCTGGGCTGGTCGGTCAAATACACCGAGGAGCGCTTCGGCTGGATCGGCAGCTGGATGATGTTCACCGCCTACCAGTCGATGCTGTTCATCTGGATCATCGCCGCGCTGGCGGCGGCGTGCCTCATTATCTGCTTTGTTCAGAATATCCGCGTGACCGAGCCCTGGGACAACCCCGCGCAGCGGCGCAAGCTGCGCGCCCGCAACCGCCACTTCCGCCGCACGGCCTGCGGCGCGATGGCGGCGCTTCTGCTGTTCACGGGCTTTCTCACCTTTGTCAAGGCGTGGGACACCCGCGTGATCGAGCTGTCCGCGCCGGAGACGTTCACCGAGGACGGCGAGCGCATCCTCGTGCCGATGGAGGCCGTCAACGACTTCCACCTGCACCGCTTCGAGTGGCAGACGCCCAGCGGTGTGAACGTCCGCTGGATCGTGGTGCGCAAGCCCAACTCCGCTTCATACGGCGTGGGGCTGGACGCCTGCGAGGTCTGCGGCAACGCGGGCTACTACGAGCGAAACGGCCTGGTGGTCTGCCGCCGCTGCGACGTGGTGATGAACACGAACACCATCGGCTTCAAGGGCGGCTGCAACCCGATTCCGCTTCCCTATGAGGTGGAGGGCGGAAACCTGGTATTTGCCATGTCCGATCTCATCGCCGGAGAAAGGGAGTTTAAGTAATGCTTTTCAGAATGATTCGCGGCGTGCTGTTCCACCAGAAGGGCAAGATGCTGCTGATCGCCATCACCATCGCGCTGGGCGCGTCGCTGGCCACAGGCATGCTGAACGTGGTGATGGACGTGGAGGACAAGGTCAACAAGGAGCTGAAGAACTACGGCGCGAACATCACCGTCAAGCCGAAGGACGCCTCGCTGCTGTCGGACATCTACGACGTGGGCGAGGGCGGCGAGGCGCTGAACGCGGCGTACCTGCGCGAGGACGAGCTCGGCAAGCTCAAGACCATCTTCTGGGCGTTCAACATCGTGGACTTCACGCCCTTCCTCGACACGCAGGCGACCCTGCCGGACGGCGACGGCGCGGAGGTGGTCGGCACCTGGTTCAACCACCACCTGTCGCTGCCCACCGGCGAGGAGCTGGACGCGGGCGTGCAGGGCATGCGCTCCTGGTGGGAGATCACCGACGGGCGCTGGCTGAACGAGGCGGACGAGGGCGCCGACAGCGAGATCATGGTCGGCGCGCTGCTGGCCGAGAGAAAGCGCTGGACCGTGGGCGAGACCGTGAAGCTGACGGGCAGCCACGGCGAGAGGGACATGACGATCGTCGGCATCTACGACGCCGGCGGCGACGAGGACGAGCAGATCTTCGCCACGCTGGACGCCGTGCAGGCGCTGACCGACCGCGAGGGCAAGGTGGCCTCCATCGAGGTCTCCGCGCTGACCACGCCCGACAACGACCTGGCCCGCCGCGCGGCGAAGAACCCCGCGGCGCTCACCAGCCGCGACTACGAGACCTGGTACTGCACGGCCTACGTCAGCGCCATCTGCTACCAGATCCAGGAGGTCATCACCGGCTCGGTGGCGAGCGCCGTCAGGCAGGTGGCCGAGAGCGAGGGGACGGTGCTGGACAAGACGAAGCTGCTCATGATCCTGATCACGGCGCTCAGCCTGATCGGCTCGGCGCTGGGCATCTCCAACCTCGTCACCGCCTCCGTCATGGAGCGCGCGCAGGAGATCGGCCTGCTCAAGGCCATCGGCGCGAAGGACCGGTCGATCACCGGCGTGGTGATGACGGAGATACTGATCACCGCGCTCGTCGGCTTCGCGGCTGGCTACGGCATGGGCTTCGGCTTCGCGCAGCTCATCGGGCGCAGCGTGTTCGGCTCGGCCATCGAGATGAACACCAAGGTCATCCCCATCGTGGCGGGGCTGATCGCGCTGGTGACGATCGCGGGCTCCCTGCCCGCCATCCGCATGGTGCTGCGGCTCAAGCCCGCGGAAGTGCTGCACGGAGGACATTGATCCATTTGCCCAGAGGGCAATGGATCAGAGTTGAGAGTTTAGAGTTAAGAGTTTAGATTGGAATGCCAAGGAGTAGCAGCAAATACATATGCGTTCATCGCGGCAGCAGCCAACTTTATCTAAACTCTAAACTCTTCACTCTAAACCCTCGAAAAGCTCTATCATCCCACTGGAGGACTAACATGACTAAACGACGTATGTTCCTGAGGATGGTCACCGCCTCGCTGCTTCGGCGGCGCTCGCGCATGCTGATCGCGCTGTTGTCCATCGGCATCGGCGCGACGATCCTGGCGGGCATGGTGACGATCTACTACGACGTGCCGCGGCAGATGCGCGCGCAGATGCGCTCCTACGGCGCGAACATGCTGCTGATGCCCACGGAGGGCGAAACGCTGGATTCCGAAAAGCTGGCGGAGGCGCTCGACAAGCTGCCGGAGGACGCGCTGGTGGGCGCGTCGCCCTATCGCTACGTGCGGCTGGACATGACGAGCCGCCAGCAGTCGTTCACCACCGCCGGCACCGATTTTGCCCAGGTCCAGAAGACCAGCCCCTATTTCAGCGTGGAGGGCCGCTATCCCGAAGCGCCGCGCGAGATATTGGTCGGCGGGGAGATCGCCGAGACCATCGGCGTGAAGGTCGGCTCCGACATGGAGCTGACCTGGCAGCCGACCGCGAAGGACGCCTCCGGCAGCGCCGAGGACGACCGCGTGCCCGGCGCGACGCTGGCGGGCAGCGCCAAGGGCTTCGGCGACCAGATGGTGTACGTGACCGCGACGCTGGACGACGAGGCGAAGATCAAGGAGATAAAGATCGACGCCTCTACCCAGACGCCGGAGTACGGCGGGCGGACGCAGACCGAGCCGGGCTTCGCCGAGCAGTTCATCGGAAAAACGCTGCCGCTTGAAGCGGGCGAAGATATTGATGCGCTTTCCGGCGCGACGGTCACGTCGACCGCCGTTGTGGACGCGCTGAACGCGGCCCGCGCGGCCGATGAATCCGCGCAGCCGAAGACGACCCGCTACAGGGTCACGGGCATCCTCGTCACCGGCGGCGAGGAGGAGGGCTACGTGTTCATGTCGACGGACGATTTGACGGCCCTGACCGGCGAGGACCGGCTGGACGTGGCCGAGCTCTCCATCTCCGCGGACGAGGCGCAGCTGACGGAATACGCCCAGGCGCTGACGGGCGAGGGCGTCACGGCGCGGCTGGTGAAGCGCGTCACCAAGTCGGAGACGGCGGTGCTGGGCAAGCTGCAGGCGCTGGTGTTCCTGGTGACGGTGGTCGTGCTGATATTGACGATGATCTGCGTGTCCACCACGATGATGGCGGTGGTCTCCGAGCGCAGGCGGGAGATCGGCCTGAGAAAGGCGCTGGGCGCGTCGGACAACTCCATCCGCGGCGAGTTCCTGGGCGAGGGCATGTTCCTGGGGCTGCTGGGCGGCGTGCTGGGCGCGGTGCTGGGCTTCGCGTTCGCGCAGGTGGTGTCGGTGAACGTGTTCCACGCCTCGATCGTGTTCCGGCCGCTGCTGCTGCCGGTGACGGTGCTGGTTTCGATGCTCATTGCCGCCGCCAGCTGCCTCATGCCGATCAAGCGGGCGGTCGCCATCGACCCGGCCATCGTGCTGAAAGGAGAGTAAAAAACATGGCGCTTCTTGAACTGAAAAACATTTCCAAGATATACGGTGAGCTGAAGGCGCTGGACAACGTCAGCATCCACGTGGACAAGGGCGAGTGGGTGGCCATCATGGGGCCGTCCGGCTCCGGCAAATCCACGATGATGAACATCATCGGCTGCATGGACAAGCCTACGAAGGGCGAGGTGCTGCTGGATGGCGAGGACATCTCCAAGCTCCCGAGCAAGCGGCTGACCGACATCCGGCGCGACAAGATCGGCCTGATCTTCCAGCAGTTCCACATGGTCACCTACCTGACGGCGGTGGAGAACGTGATGGTCTCGCAGTACTATCATTCCATGCCCGACGAGGAAGAGGCGCTGGAGGCGCTGGGCCGCGTGGGCCTGCGCGAGCGCGCCAAGCACCTGCCCAGCCAGCTCTCCGGCGGCGAGCAGCAGCGCGTGTGCGTGGCGCGGGCACTGATCAACCACCCGGAGCTGATCCTCGCCGACGAGCCCACCGGCAACCTGGATGAGGCCAACGAGAACATCGTGCTCGACCTATTCCGCCAACTGCACCGCGAGGGAACGACGCTGATCGTCGTCACCCACGACCCCGAGGTCGCCGACGCCGCCCAGCGCACCATCGTGCTGGAGCACGGCAAGGTGGCGAGGGAGGTCGTGAACGAAAACTTCGTTGAATGAGAGTTGAGAGAGGAGCCAGGAGTGACAACCCCTCAGTCAGCTTTGCTGACAGCTCCCCTTACACAGGGGAGCCAAGGCTGACGCGTGTCCTCTCTGTAGGAGCGGCGGTGCGGCGGAAAGACTCGCCCTGAGGAGAAAGATTCTTCGACTGCGTTCCGCCTGCGGCTTCACTCCGCTCAGAATGACAGCGTACCGCATGGTTTGTCATCCTGAGCGGAGCGTCAGCGGAGTCGAAGGATCTGTACGGTGGTTGCGGTACAACACATTGTCAAGCGGATTGCCGCAGGAGGTTATTCTATGAAGAAGTCCATCATTCCGGCTGTCGTCATTCTCATCCTCTCCCTGATCATCGCCGTCGGCAGCCAGACGTTCCTGGGCGCGTGCGTCCACGACGACGGCAGCTTCGGCGCGTGCCACTGGGCGTGCCGGGCGATCTTGGGCGAGGGCGGGCTGCTGGCGGTGTTGGCGCTGATGGCGCTGGCGCTGAAGCGGGAGCGCGCGGGGCTCTTTATCGCGATGATTCCGGCGTCGGCGCTGGGGCTTCTGACGCCCGGCACGCTGATCGCGCTGTGCAAGATGCCCACGATGCGCTGCCGCATGCTGACGCAGCCCGCGACGATGATCCTGTTCGGTGCGGCGCTGCTCGCGGCGCTCGTCGGGTGGCTCATGTCGCGCAGGGGGGAGAAGTGACGCATGGGAACCAGTCGCCTTCCGATCAAAAATCTTCTCAGAAAGCCCGGGCGCACGGCGGCGCTGGTGCTGCTGACGGCGCTGCTGGCGGCGTCGGTATTCGGCGGCTCGGTGGTGGTCGGCTCGCTGCGCAGCGGCCTGCAAAGCCTGGAGGCGCGGCTCGGCGCGGACATCATCGTGATGCCCGCCGAAGCCGAGAGCAAGGTAAGCTTCAAGAACATGCTCCTGCAGGGCACGACCGGCGCGTTCTACATGGACGCCGCGGTGCTGGACGAGGTGCGCGCGGCGCAGGGCGTTCAGATCGCCGCGCCGCAGACGTTCCTGGCCTCGCTGAAGGCCGACTGCTGCGCCATCAAGGTGCAGATCATCGGCATCGACCCCGACGTGGACTTCACCGTGAAGCCGTGGATCGACGAGCGCTACGCGCAGGGCCTCGGCGACATGGAGGTGGCCGTGGGCTGCAAGGTCACGGCGGGCGTGGGCGAGACGCTGAAGATCTATGAGC
The DNA here is from genome assembly GCA_902773515.1 of uncultured Eubacteriales bacterium. Lineage (GTDB taxonomy): Bacteria > Bacillota > Clostridia > Christensenellales > Aristaeellaceae > UBA2862. The sequence continues at coordinate 5,726 of CACYET010000019.1, forward strand.
AGTACACCCGCGTCGTGGCGAAGCTGGCCGAGACCGGAACGGGCCTGGACACGGCGGTCTACTGCAACATGGACACCATGCAAAAGCTGCTGGCCGCCGCGGAGGCGAAGGGCGTGAGCCATAAGATCAGCAGCGGTTCCGACGTGATCTCGGCGGTGTACGTGAAGGTGAAGGACGGGGCGGACGTCGCTCAGGTGAACAGCTGGCTGAACGGGCACATCCGCAAGGTCACCGCCGTGCGCGCCCGCAGCATGTTTACCGACGTGTCCGACAGCCTCTCCGGCATCGCCCGCGCGGCCCGGGCGCTGATCGGCGCGGTGTGGGCGCTGGCGCTGGTGATCCTGCTGGTGGCCTTCGCCATGATGATCCACGAGCGCCGGCGCGAGTTCGCCGTGCTGCGGCTGCTGGGCGTGTCCCGGCGGGGCCTGCGCGCGGAGATCCTCGCGGAGACGGCGCTGTGCGGCCTCGCGGGGGCGCTTCTGGGCGTGGGCGTCGCGGCGCTGGGCGTCTTTCCGTTCACGACGCTGATCGAGACGAAGCTGGGCCTGCCGTACCTGACGCCCGACGCCGGGACGCTGCTCGCGCTCGCGGGCGGTACGGTGCTGGCGACGCTGCTGGTCGGGCTGCTGGCGGGCGCCTGGGCGGCGGCGCGGCTGAGCCGCACCGACCCCGGCGCGACGCTGAGAGAGGGGGCGTGAGGCATGCTGAGGGCTGAAAACCTGTCCATGCGCTACTTCCGCAGGACCGGGCAGGCCAATCTCTTTTACGCCGTGAAGGACGTGGACCTGGAGCTGTGCCCCGGCGAGGTCGCGCTGCTCACGGGCCGCTCCGGCTCCGGCAAGACGACGCTTTTGCACATGCTGGCGGGGCTGCTGACGCCCTCCGAGGGTAAGGTCTGGCTGGAGGATACGGACCTGTACGCCCTGCCGGACGCCGACCTGTCGCGCCTGCGCAACAGGCGCTTCGGCGTGATCCCGCAGGGGAGGAGCGCCGTGGACACGCTGACGGTGCTGGAGAACGTGCTTTTGCCGCAGCAGCTTCGCGGCGAGAAGGGCGACGTGGAAAACGCCCTTCGCTGGCTGGACGCGCTCGGCATCGCAAACCTGCGCGACGCCCGCCCAGCCGAGCTCTCCGGCGGCGAGCTCCGGCGCATGGCCATCGCCCGCGCCCTGGCCGGGAACCCGGATATCCTCCTGGCGGACGAGCCCACGGGCGACCTGGACGACGAAAACACCGCGGCGGTGCTGTCGCTGCTGCGAAAGTCGGCGGTGGAGGAGGGGAAGGCGGTCCTGCTGGTCACGCACGACAGCGAAGCGCTGCCCTACGGGACCCGGATCTACCGCATGGAGAGCGGCTTCCTGCGCGGGGAGGACGCCGATGGATGAAATCAGGGGGACGCGCCCCGGGCGTCCAATTCAGGCGAATTTAAAGGAGGGCTGTCTCAAAACACGAATCGGTAGATGAAAACTTGTCGTAGCGGCGGCAATTTGCCGCCACGCTGGCGCCTGATAGGCGCCGCTACGCAAGAATACGTCTGCCGACGTGTGTTTTGAGACAGCCCTTTTTTTCGTTCAATTCAATGCTCGATCTTGACCCTTTTGCAGTTTCGTTGTAGAATAATAACAGTACGATAACAGAAAAACGATGAAAATGGAGGAGAGACGATGCTAAAGCACTTTGAGACGAACAAGGCCGAGGACAAGGACGCCCTGAAACAAGAGATCAAGCAGCTGCGCGCTACGCTGCTAGGACAGCAGCAGGCGCTTCTGGAGGCGAAGCTGCCCGTGATCGTGCTGATCGAGGGCTGGTCGGCGGCAGGGAAGGGCAGCCTCATCAAGGAGCTCATCAGCGAGATCGACCCGCGCTTCTACAGCGTGGTCTCCCCCGTGATCGCGCCGGAGCGCGAGGCGCGCTATCCCTTCCTGTACCCGTACGTGAAGGCCATCCCGCAGAACGGCAAGATCACGTTCATGGATTCCGGCTGGATGGACGCCGCGGTGCAGAAGTTCCTGCGCCACGAGATCACGAAGGAGGAGTACCGCCGGAGGATCCGGCAGGTGAACGAGTTTGAGCGGCAGCTGCGCGACGGCGGCTACCTGGTGCTCAAGATCTTCCTGCACATCGAGAAGGACGAGCAGTTCAAGCGCCTGGAGGCGCTGGCGGAGGCGCCGGAGACGGAGTGGCGCGTGACGCCCGACGACCTGTGGCAGCACCGGGAATACAAGCGCTTCCGCGAGGCCTACGAGGAGTTCATGGAGAAGACCGGCGACATCCTGCCCTGGCACATCCTCGACGGCAGCCGCCGCAAGAGCGCCGTGCGCGACGCGATGCGGCTTCTGACGGACGAGATCGGCAGGGGGCTGTCCCAGGGCCGCTACGTCGGCGAGCCCTTCGAGGAGGAATTCCCGCTGATCGAGATGCCGCTTTTAAAGGACGTGGACCTCTCCCAGACCATCGACGACAAGAAGTACAAGAAGGAGCTCAAGAAGCTGCAGGCCCGGCTGAGCGCGCTGCACAACGTGCTCTACCGCAAGAAGATCCCCGTGATCCTGTGCTACGAGGGCTGGGACGCCGCCGGAAAGGGCGGGAACATCCGCCGCGTGGCCTATCCGCTGGACCCGCGCGGCTTCGACGTGCACCCCATCGCCTCGCCGCTGCCGCACGAGCTGAACCGGCAGTACCTCTGGCGCTTCTGGACGCGCCTGCCCCGCACGGGCCACATCTGCATCTTCGACCGCACGTGGTACGGCCGCGTGATGGTGGAGCGCCTGGAGGGCTTCTGCTCCCAGAAGGACTGGCAGCGCGCCTACAACGAGATCAACGAGTTCGAGCGCATGCTGACCGACTGGGGCGCGGTGGTGCTCAAGTTCTGGATCCACATCGACCCGGAAACTCAGCTCGCCCGCTTCACCGAGCGCCAGAACACGCCCGAGAAGCAGTGGAAGATCACCGACGAGGACTGGCGCAACCGCGAGAAGTGGCCGCAGTACGAGGAGGCCGTGAACGAGATGCTGCAAAAGACCAGCACCGAGAACGCGCCGTGGACCATCATCGAGTCCAACGACAAGAAGTACGCGCGCATCCAAACCCTGAAGATCATTGTCAAGGCGCTGGAGAAGGCCTGCGACGACCACTTCCGGCAGATCGTGGAATAGAGATTGTCGCCTGTCAGGCGCAGAACGCCTGTCGGGCATGGAACGCCTGCCCGGAAGCGGCCCGGGGGACCGGGCGCGTGCAGGGCCGCCTGGCGCGTCGCCCGTTTCGAGGAAAGGATGAAGCATCGTGAAACGATTTGCCTGGATACTGCTGGCGCTGCTCATGGCGCTGGCGGCCTCCGCGGCGGCGGAGGAGATCACCTCCAAGGCCCAGCTGAACCGGCCCGGCATACGCGTCGGCGTCAGCGCGGGAAGCGCCGCCATGCTGATGGTGGAGCAGGAGCTGCCGAACGCCGAGATGGTGTACCTGGAGGGCGGCGAGGGCTACGAGGCCGTGGCGCTGGGCAAGCTCGACGCCTACGTCTACGACCGCCGCCAGATGGAGCTGGCGATCGCGAGCGGGCGCAAGGGCGTGCATCTGCTGGACGAGAACATGGAGGGCGTCGTGCCCATCGCCGCGGGCATCTCCCCGGTCTCCAAAATACCGGACCTGGAGCAGAGCATCAACGCCTTTATCGCCCAGATCAAGGCGGACGGCACGCTGGACGACATGTACCGCCGCTGGGTGACGGACGGCGACATGACGATGCCCCACATCGACATGCCCGCCGCCCCCGGGCTGCACCTGGTCGTGGGCACCACCGGCATCGTCCCGCCGTTCAGCTACTACGTCGGCACCGAGCTGAGCGGCTACGACATCGAGATGGCCTATCGCTTCGCCGCGTATATGAACGCGGACGTCTCGTTCAAGGTGTACGACTACGGCTCCATCATCATCGCCGCGGCGACCGGGGACGTGGACCTGATCCTGGCGAACTTGAACGTCACGCCGGAGCGCGCCGAGACGCTGACCTTCTCGGACCCCTTCTACGCCCTGCCCGTGGGCATCATGGTCAAGGGCGACCCCAAGCCCGACGCGGTCCCGGCCCCCGACAGGACGCTGGATCGGCTGAACGGCGCGCGCATCGGCATACAGACCGGCACCAGCTACACCGACGTCGTGCTGGAACGGCTCCCGGACGCGCAGATCAGCTACTTCAACACCTATACCGACATGGCCGCGGCGGTGGAGGCGCACAAGATCGACGCCTTCCCGGGCGACGAGCCGGTGCTGAAGATGATGGTCGCCGAGAACGACCGGCTGGAGCTGCTGGACGAAGCGCTGGAGAGCATCGACATGGGCTTCGTCCTGCCGAAGACCGAGGCGGGCGAGAAGCTGCAGGGCGAGCTGAACGAATGGATCGCCGGCATGAAGGCGAACGGCGGCATGGACGCGCTGTTTGAGAAGTGGGTCGAAGGCCCGGAGAGCGGGAAGACCATGCCGGATTACGGGGCGCTGCCCGCGCCGAACGGCACGCTGCGATTTGCCACCGAGGCGGCCTACGCGCCGATGAACTACGTGCGCGACGGCGAGATCGTGGGCCTGGAGGTGGAGATGGCGGCGCAGTTCTGCGAGGCCTACGGCTACGGCATGACCGTGCAGGCCATGAACTTCGACGGCCTGCTGCCCGCGGTGAAGTCCGGCAAGGCAGATTTCGTGGCGGCGTCCATCGCCATCACCGAGGAGCGAAAGGAGAGCGTGAACTTCTCCGACCCCTACTACACCGCCGGTACGGTGATGGCGGCGCTGAGGGACGAGCAGGCCGCGCCCGCCGCCAGCTACACGTCGCTGGACGAGCTGGACGGCAGGCGCATCGGCGTGCAGACGGGCACCACCGCGGCGGATATCACGCTCGCCCGCCTGCCGAACGCCCAGCTCAGCTATTTCTCCACCTTCCCGGACATGGCCGTGGCGCTCAAGACCCACAAGATCGACGGCTTCCCCGGCGACGGGCTGGTGCTGATGCAGATGGCCCGCGAGGACCCCAGCCTCGTCATACTGGACGAAAAGCTGCGCTCGTACGATTGCGGCTTTGTGCTGCAGAAGAATGAGCGCGGCGAGGCGCTCTGCGCCGAGATGAACGCGTGGATCAAAGACATGCGCGAGCGCGGCGAGCTGGACCGCATCCTCAAAAAGTGGACCCAGGCCCCCGAGGAGGAGCGGACCGTGCCGGATTACAGGTCGCTGCCTGCGCCGAAGGGCACGCTGACGATGACCACCGAGGGCACGTTCCCGCCGATGAACTACTACCGCGGCGAGGAGTGCGTCGGCATGGAGATCGAGCTCTGCGCGCTGTTCTGCGAGGCGAACGGTTACGGCCTGAACGTGACCACGATGGACTTCGACGGCATGCTGGCGGCGGTACAGGCCGGAAAGGTGGATTTCGCCATCTCCGGCATCGCCATCACCGAGGAGCGCAAGGAGAGCGTTCTGTTCTCCGACCCCTACTACACCGGCGGCACGATGATGGCGGTGCTGGGAAGCGACGCGAATGCTCAGACAGATGGCGATCTGTCCTCGCTGGAGCGGCTTTCCGGCAGGCGCTGCGCCGTGCAGACGGGCACGATTTCCGGCGAGGCCGCCCAGTCGGTGCTGCCGGATATCGAAGTGGGGTACTACAACACTCAGGCGGATTGCATGGCCGCGCTGCGGGCCCAAAAGGTGGACTTCTGGGCGACCGACGAGCCCGTGGCCAGATACATGCTGACCGGCAACGACGATCTGCAGATTGTGGGGAGCTTCGACAGCAGTTCCCTGGCCGCCGTATTCCCAAAGTCCGACGACGGGCAGGCGCTGTGCGACGCGTACGGCGCGTTTGTGGACGAGCTGTGGGCGGACGGCACGATGGCGGAGATCGACGGCATCTGGTTTGGCACGGATGAGGAAAGCAAGACCATCCTGGATTATGAAGCGCTGCCCGATACCAACGGCACGCTGCGCATGGCGGCGGACACCACGCTCCCGCCGTTTGCCTACGTAAAGGACAATCGGCCCGTGGGCTACGATGTGGACATCGCCGCGCGGTTCTGCCAGGCCAACGGATACCGGCTGGAGGTCGTGCCGATGGACTTTGGCGGGGTGCTGTCCGCGGTGCAGACGGGCAAGTGCGATTTCGCGGCCTGCTGCATCACCGTCACCGAGGAGCGCGCCCAGAGCGTGCTGTTCAGCGCGCCGACCTACCACAGCGGCACGGTGGCCGTCGTCAGGACGGAAGCCGCCGTCGCGGACGCATCGACGAATGACGAGCAAAGCGGCCTCGCGGCCAGCTTCCACAAGACCTTCATCCGCGAGGACCGCTGGCGGCTGTTCGTCAAGGGCGTGGTGACCACGCTGGAGATCACGCTGCTGGCGATCCTGTTCGGCACGCTGTTGGGCTTCGGCGTGTTCATGCTGTGCCGCAACGGCAATCCCGCGGCCAACCTCATCACGCGCTTCTGCCTGTGGCTGGTGCAGGGCATGCCGATGGTGGTGCTGTTGATGATCCTCTACTACATCATCTTCGGCAGCGTGTCCATCAGCGGCATCGCCGTGGCGGTGGTGGGCTTTACGCTCACGTTCGGCGCGGCGGTGTTCGGGCTTCTCAAGATGGGCGTGGGCGCGGTGGACGGCGGGCAGTACGAGGCCGCCTACGCGCTGGGCTACTCGAACCGGCGCACGTTCTTCCGCATCATCCTGCCGCAGGCGCTGCCGCACGTGATGCCCGCCTACCGGGGCGAGATCGTGGGCCACATCAAGGCGACGGCCATCGTGGGCTACATCGCCGTGCAGGACCTGACGAAGATGGGCGACATCGTGCGCAGCCGCACCTACGAGGCGTTCTTCCCGCTGATCGCGGTGACGATCATCTACTTCGCGCTGGAGGGGCTGCTCAAGCTGCTGCTCCGCGGCGCGACGTGGCGCCTCGATCCCAGGCGCAGGCGAACCGAGGACATCCTCAAGGGGGTGAAGACCGATGATCAGGATTGAGCATTTGCGCAAGGAATATCCCAACGTCACGCCCCTGAAGGACGTCAGCACGGTCATCAACGACGGCGACGTGATCTCCGTGATCGGGCCCTCCGGCACCGGCAAGAGCACGCTGCTGCGCTGCATCAACCTGCTGGAAAAGCCCACGTCGGGCAAGATCTGGGTGGACGACGTGGAGATCACCGACCCGAAGTGCGACATCAACAGGGTGCGGCAGAAGATGGGCATGGTGTTCCAGAGCTTCAACCTGTTCGGGCACAGGACGGTGATCGAGAACATCATGATGGCCCCGATGGACTTGCTCAAAAAGCCGAAGCAGGAGGCCTACGACGAGGGCATGCGGCTTCTGCGCACCGTGGGCCTGGCGGAGAAGGCGCTGAACTACCCGGACGAGCTGTCGGGCGGGCAGAAGCAGCGCATCGCCATCGCGCGGACGCTGGCGATGGACCCGGACGTGATCCTGTTCGACGAGCCGACCAGTGCCCTCGACCCCACGATGGTGGGCGAGGTGCAGGCGGTCATACGGGACCTTGCCAAGACCGGCAAGACGCTGATGATCGTCACGCACGAGATGGCGTTCGCGAAGGCGATCTGCAACCGCGTGTTCTACATGGACGAGGGCGGCATCTACGAGGACGGCGCGCCCCAGCAGGTGTTCGACGACCCGCTGCGGGAGAATACCCGGAGGTTCGTGCGGCGGCTGAAGGTGCTGGAGCTGAACATCGAAAGCCGCGACTACGACTTCCTGGGCATGGCGGGGGAGATCGAGAACTACTGCAACCGCAACCAGATCACGCCGAAGCAGGCCAGCCGCATCCGGCTGGCGTTCGAGGAGCTGGTGCAGCAAATGCTGGTCCCCGCGCTGGAAAAGCCGCGCATCCAGGCGGTGATCGAGTATTCCGAGGCGGGCGAGCAGGCGACGATGACCGTGCGCTACAACGGCCCGCGCAGCGACATCACCGCGGAGGGCGACGCGCTCTCCCTCGCGCTGCTGAAGGGCATGGTCTCCGGCATGCGCTACGATGCGGAGGATTCGGACGAATATCCCAACCGGCTGATCCTCGCGATCCGGGCGTGACCGGCGCGACGATAAAGCGAAGGGGCTGTCTCAAAACACGGTTCGATAGATGAAAACCTGTCGTAGCGGCGGCTATCAGGCGCGACTGTGGCGGCAAATTGCCGCCGCTACGCAAGAATTCGTCGGTCGATGTGTGTTTTGAGACAGCCCCGTTTTGGCGATCCCGCGGGCTACAGGTTCAGCCCGCGCTGGTCGAATTCGCCGTCCGCGCTGTCAAAGTAGCGCTTCAGATCGTACGGCGCGTAGATGCCGCTGTCGGTCACCACGCCGGAGACCAGGTGCGGCGGCGTGATGTCGAAGCTGGGATAGTAGCCCTTCACGCCCTCGGCCGCCGTGCGCGTTCCCATGGCCTGCAGCACGAACTCCGGGTCGCGCATCTCGATGGTCACGGTGTCGACGGTCGCGTGCCCCGGGTCGGGCGCGCCGGTGACGAAGTAGGGGACGCCCATGGCCTTTGCGACGATGGCGATCTGGAACGTGCCGACCTTGTTGACCACGTGGCCGTCCAGGCAGATGGCGTCGGCGGCGGAGGTGAACACGTCCACCTTCTCGTTCTGCATCACCGTGGCGGGCATATTGTCGGTGATCACCGTCACGTCGAAGCCCATGTCATGGCAGACGGTGGCGGTCAGCCGCGCGCCCTGGAAATACGGGCGCGTCTCGGGGCAGAAGAGGCGGATGGCCTTGCCGCGCTCCCGGCACTCCTTTAGCATCATGCCGACGATGGTCTCGCCGAAGCACTGGGTCATGACCGTGCCGTTGTCGGGGAACAGGTCCACCAGGTATTTCGCGGTGCGGCGCACCTTGCTGTAGCGCAGGTTGTTGGCCTCTATCGTGTGTTCCATGATGGCCCGCTCCGCGTCGCCGCCGGCCTCGATCGCCCGACGGGCGGCGTCGAGGCAGCCCTCGGTGATGATCTTCATCCGGGAGACGGTGGTCGGCCGGGCGTGGCTGATGTTCCAGGAGGCGTCCTCGAGCCACGCCAGCTGTTCGGCGGCGCGCTTCTCGCGGCATTCGTGCGCGGCGAGGGCCATGCCCATGGCCGCGGCGGTGTAGGGCCCCGCGCTCTGGGTGACCATGTCGGCGATGGCCTGCGTGACCTCCTGATGCGTTTTACACGTGACGAATTCCACCTTGCCGGGATAGACGCGGCGATCGAGGATGCGCACCGCGCCATCCTCAAACCAGGCCACGTTCTCGTATTGCAGCATGAAGGCGAGGCCCCTGTCCTGTCTTTCCATCCGATCAACCTCCGTAGAGCCGCTTCACGGCCTGTTTCGCGTCGAACATCGCCTTTTCCCGGTCGATGGTCAGGTATTCGCCGTTCTCATACAAAATCTTCCCGTCCACCATGGTCATGCACACGTCCGAGGCCTGCGCGGAGTAGACCAGCATCGGCATCGGCTCGAACGCCGGATACAGGTGCGGCCTGTCCATGTCGATGGCCGCGATGTCGGCCTTCATGCCCACGGCCAGCCGGCCCGTGTCGTCGCGTCCCTGCAGCGCGGCCCCGTTCACCGTCGCCATGCGCAGTATCGCCGGGGGCGGCATCAGCTCCGGGTCCATCAGGTAGCCGTTGATGCCGATGGCGGCGATGTGCATCTCCTCAAACAGGTTCAGGTTGTTGTTGCTGGCCGCGCCGTCGGTGCCCAGCGCCACGCGAAGCCCCCGCTCCAGCATCTCCGGCACGGGTGCGAAGCCGCTGCCCAGCTTCAGGTTGCTGGTGGGGTTGTGGATGGGATAGACGCCGTGGGCCTTGAGGATGTTCAAGTCCGCGGGCGTGCACCAGACGCAGTGCGCGGCGGCGGCGGGCAGGTCGAATATGCCCATCTTCTCAAACCAGGCGGCTGGCGTCAGGCCGTGGCGCTGGATACATTCCTCGTGCTCCTTGCGCGTCTCCGACAGGTGTAGCTGCACCCGCGCGCCCTTCTCCCGATAGGGGCGGATCTGGTCGGCGTAGTAGCGCGTGACGGCGTCGTTGATGGTGTACTCGGCGTGCACGCCGAAGTCCACGCGCACGCGCCCGTTCTGGCAGCCGTGGAACTGGTCGAACAGCGCCAGCGATTCGGGGATTCGGTAGTTCTTCTCGGGCGGTTCCGCGGGGTCGAAGGCCTGCACCACGC
>CACYET010000020.1:0-17458 GCA_902773515.1 uncultured Eubacteriales bacterium
AAGAGCGCGCTGTCCGCCCGGGCGCTCGCGCGCGTGCGCGAGCGCCTCGACCACTACGCGCCGCGCGTCGGCCGGAGCCCGGGCCGCGTGGCCATCCGCGACCAGAAGAGCCGCTGGGGCAGCTGCTCGCGGAAGGGGAACGTCAACTTCAACTGGAAGCTGATCATGGCCCCGCCCCCGGTGCTGGACTACGTGGTGATCCACGAGCTGTGCCACCTGCACGAGTTCAACCACTCGCCCCGCTTCTGGGCGCTCGTGGAGGCACAGATGCCGGAGTACGAGGTCTGGAAGAAGTGGCTGAAGGAACACGCGGGAGACCTGTATTTGTGAGAGTTTTGGTGTATTTATCATCAGAAAGTGCTTACCGGTACGTACAGATTCTTCGACTGCGTTTCGCCTGCGGCTGCACTTCGCTCAGAATGACATTGCGTCGCTTCGTTTGTCATCCTGAGCGGAGCGTTAGCGAAGTCGAAGGATCTGTGCGATAGGAAACAAACAACATATCGATAGATCAGAATTCATTTGATAAACGCATTCGGAGGTATTCATATGTATCGCAAAAACGCATGGCAGCAGTACATCGGCGAGGAGCGGGCGCGGCTGGGCGCGTTCGCGGACGACTACCGCGCGTTCCTGGACGGCGCGAAGACCGAGCGCGAGGCGGCGGACGCGGCGGAGGCGATCTGCCGCGCGGCGGGCTTTCGCAACCTGGACGCGCTGATCGACTCCGGCGAACCGCTGGGCCCGGGCGACCGGGTGTACCGCAAGTGGATGAACAAGAGCTTCGTGGCCTTCGTGATCGGCGAGGAGAGCATCGAGCGCGGCATGAGCATCCTCGGCGCGCACATCGATTCCCCGCGCCTGGACGTGAAGCAGAACCCGCTGTTCGAGGACGAGGGCCTGGCCTACCTGGACACCCACTACTACGGCGGCATCAAGAAGTACCAGTGGCTGGCCCTGCCGCTGGCGCTGCACGGCGTGATCGTGAAGAAGGACGGCGACGTGGTGCCGGTGACGATCGGCGAGGGCGAGGACGACCCGGCGCTGTGCATCACCGACCTGCTGCCCCACCTGGCGCAGGAGCAGATGGGCAAGACGGCCTCGAAGTTCGTCGACGGCGAGGCGCTGAACCTGCTGGCGGGCAGCGCGCCGAAGCCGGAGACGGAGAAGGACGCCGTGAAGCAGGCCGTGCTGGCCGTATTGGAGCGTGACCTGGGCGTCTCGGAGGAGGACTTCATCTCCGCCGAGCTGGAGGCCGTGCCCGCAGGTCGCGCGCGCGACTGCGGCCTGGACCGCAGCATGATCCTGGCCTACGGCCACGACGACCGCGTGTGCGCCTATCCCAGCCTGCGCGCGCTGACGGACTTCGAGGGCACGCCCGGGCGCACGCTGTGCGCGGTGCTGACCGACAAGGAGGAGATCGGCAGCGTGGGCGCGTCCGGCATGAACTCCCACTACTTTGAAAACACCGTGGCGGAGCTGTGCGCGCTGCTGGGCTTCGACGGCGATCTGAGCGTGCGCCGCGCGCTGCAGAACAGCCGCATGCTCTCCAGCGACGTCAGCGCCGGCTTCGACCCGGCCTATGCCGGCGTGTATGAAAAGAAAAACGCCGCCATGCTGGGGCTGGGCGTGTGCTTCAACAAGTACACCGGCTCGCGCGGCAAGAGCGGCGCGAGCGACGCCAACGCCGAGTTCATGGCCGCAGTGCGCCGAGTGATGGACGACGCGGGCGTCTGCTGGCAGACCAGCGAGCTGGGCAAGGTGGACGCCGGCGGCGGCGGGACCATCGCCTGGCTCTGCGCCAAGTACGCGATGAACGTCGTGGACTGCGGCGTGGCCGTGCTGTCCATGCACGCCCCCTGGGAGGTCATCTCCAAGGCCGACCTGTGGGAGGCGTATAAAGGGTATTGCGCGTTTTTGGAGAGTTGAGAGTTGAGCGGAAAAGCAGCGGGGCGTCACCGTTTGGTGACGCCCCGCTGCTTCGCTATCTTTTATCTTCTCAATGCGGCCGCGGCGGGCGGGCGCGCTTGATCTCATACAGCGCGTGGTCGGCGGCCTCGATCAGGTCGTTGGCGTTCATGCCGGAGTGATACTCGCCCACACCGATGCTGAACTTCAGCGTGTACGGGCGCTGCGCCTGCTGGTTCAGCTGCTCCAGCGCCTCGCGAATGTTGGCGATCAGCGCATCGGCCTCGGCCTTGGTGGACTCGATGACCACGATGAACTCGTCGCCGCCGTAGCGGGCGATGTAGGGGCGGCGCTTGAAGTTGCCGCAGGCGATCTTCAGCGCCTTCGCGGCGCGGATCAGCGCGTCGTCGCCCTCCAGGTGGCCGTAGGTGTCGTTGATGGTCTTGAAGTAGTCCAGGTCCATCATCAGCAGAAAGACCTTCTCGTCGTGGTTGTACAGCTTGTAGTCCAAAAAGCCCAGCAGGTTTTGCCGGTTGTTCACCTGGGTCAGCTTGTCCATCGAGATCTGCTGGGTGGAGGTGCCCATGAACAGGCAGAGCAGCTCGATGGTGATGGCCACGCAGATCACGGGCACGGACTCGCCGATGGCGGACAGCGCCCACGCGATCAGCAGGCACAGCGGGAAGGACGCCACCAGCATCATGTGGCCGCGCTTGACGGGGTCCGTCTCGTTCTTGCGGCGCAGGATCAGCTTGACGCTGAACGCGCAGGTGAAGGCCACCAGCAGCGCCATCTCCAGCTGGAACAGGCTGCCGCGGTGGTAGTCGCCGGCGTCGTCGATCGCGAACATGCCGTGCGACCAGATGTTGTAGACGATCAGCGCGGACATGGTCAGCAGCGGCAGGGCCGTCAGAAGCCGCATCTTGCGGGTGATGAACAGCTTGCCGCGGCACTCGGTGTCGGCGTAGCCGCACCAGGCGTACACGCCGAAGCACAGCGCCACGTTGTAGACGGTCTTGAAGAAGTAGGACAGGGGAATCACCAGCGCGGGGATCAGCCTGAAGCCGTTGAACAGCGTGAACAGGAAGTTGGAACCGAACGAGACCAGGAAGCCCACCAGCATGATGTGCAGCCATTGCTCGGAGGCGGAACCCGAAGAGCGCCTGGTGACCCAATACAGGCACAGACAGACGATGACGATGCATATGAGATAGATCTCAGCGTACAGAAGGGTTGCCATAACAGGCTCCTCTCGATAAATGCGTGGCTCGCTTTGATACCCGCAAGATTATCATACACTCTCAATTATTATACTACATTTAACACAAAAAAGATATAGGATTTGAAAATATTTTTTCGCCGGCGCAAATAGGGGCTGCGAAGGACATTTTTTGCCCTTTTTTCTATTCTGTGGCGTTGCAATGTCACAACCGATATGCTATAATTCAATCTGTAAAGTTATGGGAGGGTGTTATACCATGCGTAAAACACAAATCCTTCGTGCGGGTCTACTGACGCTCCTTCTGCTGGGATTGTGTATCGCTGTGTCAGCCGCCTGCGCCCTGTCTGCTGACGCGGTCTGGCCGGAGAGCTCCGGCGATATCGTGGAGAGGGACGGCAACCTGATCATCGACGCCAGCCACATGGATCAGGGCTATGTCATGTGCTGCTGCGCCTCGCCCACGAACCACCGCCTGAAGGTTCGCATGACCTTCTCCGGCGGCGGCCAGCTGGACTACGATCTGAACAACGACGGCTCCTACGTCGTCTTCCCGCTGCAGCTGGGCTCCGGAAACTACGATTTCGCGCTGTACGAGAACGTCTCGGGCAACAAGTACTCCTCGGAGGGCAAGGTGACGCTGACGGCGCAGCTGGCGAACGAAAACGCCGCCTTCCTCGTGACCAATCAGTACGTGGACTATACGCCCGAAACCAACGCCGTGCTCAAATCCGACGAGCTGGCCACGCAGGGCGACATCTACAACACCATCTGCAATTTCATCACCAGCGAATTCAGCTATGACTTCGTGCGCGCGAAGACGATCTCGCCCGGCTCGCTGCCGGAGATCGACCAGTGCTTCGAAAACCGCGCCGGCATCTGCCAGGACCTCTCCGCCGTGATGGTGTGCATGCTGCGCGTGCAGGGCATCCCGGCCAAGCTGATGATCGGCTACGCCGACAAGTACTACCACGCGTGGACCGTGGCGGTGGTGGACGGGGAGGAGGTCTTCTTCGACCCGACGGCCGCCATCGGCTGCCTGAACGCCAGCCGCTACACCGTGGAGCGCTACTATTGAACCCCAAACCCGTTTCTGGATGACATTGAAAACAACCAAACAATATAGAGTTACAGGAGGTTATTGTTCATGGCCGGCAAGGTAAAACGTGGTCTTGATTCTGCGGAGCTGTCCAGCTTCTGCAGCCAGGTGGCGCTGATCCTCAGCGCGGGTCTGCCGCTGTACGACGGCATGGAGACCCTGGCCGAGACGACCCGGGGAAGCGAGTACGCCGATCTGTACGAGGACGCCAGCAAGGCTGTCACCGAGACGGGCTCGCTCTACCAGGCGTTGCAGCGGGACGACCGCTGGCCCACCTATCTGGTGGAGATGACCGGCATCGGCGAGCAGACCGGTCAGCTGGAGAAGGTCATGAACGGCCTTTCCGACTACTACGCTCGCGAGGACCGCATCCGCACCTCCATCATCGGCGCGATCACGTATCCGCTGGTGCTGGGCGTGATGCTGGTGCTGATCATCGCCATCATGCTGTGGAAGGTGCTGCCCGTGTTCCAGCGGGTGCTCAACAGCATGGGCGCGGAGCTGTCCGGCTCGGGCAGCGCGCTGATGCGCCTGGGCTCCACGATCGGCTGGGTGGTGCTGGCGCTGGTGGGCCTGGTGGTGCTGGCCGTGGTGGTCGGCGCGATCCTGCTGAAGACATCCGCCCGAGACAAGGTGCTCGCGTTCGTGCGCAGGCTGTTCCCGCCGATGCGCACCCTGAGCATGAAGCTCGCCTCCAGCCGCGTGGCCAGCGTGCTTTCGATGATGCTCTCCAGCGGCTTCCCCACGAACGAGGCCTTCCGGCTGCTGCCCAGCGTGCTTTCCGACAGCGAGGCGGCGGACAAGGTCCAGGGCATCCGCAAGGAGCTGGACGGCGGCGCGGCCTTTGCCGACGCCATCTCCCACTCGAAGCTGTTTGACGGCCTGCACGACCGCATGATCCGCATGGGCGTGGCCGCCGGCCGCGAGGATCAGGTCATGGCCAAGATCGCCGACCTGTACGAGGAGCAGGTGGAGGAGGGCATCGCCCGCCTGGTGGCCATCATCGAGCCGACCCTGATCGTGATGCTGGCCATCGTCATCGGCGCGGTGCTGCTGTCCGTGATGCTGCCCATGGCCGGCATCCTGTCCAGCATGCTGTAAACGCTCCCGTTGGCGCACATTTCCTCATTCGATAAAGGAGAGATGGGTATATGGCATACCGGCGAGAGATCGCGATCGTCCTGCTGATGGTTGTGCTGCTGGTGGGCGTATGGCTGCTGGTGAGCCGGGTCGGCACCGCTTCCAGCGGCGCGCAGACCCAGTTCGTCACCGACGCTGTGCACAACGCGGCGCTCACCTGCTACGCGGTGGAGGGCGCCTATCCGAACGATCTGGAATACCTGCGCAGGCACTACGGCCTGGCGTATGACCAGTCGCGCTACCTGGTCACCTACAGCGCCTTCGCCTCCAACCTGCTGCCCGAAATCTACGTGACGGAAGTGGAGGCGGGCCGATGATGGACAATCGAAAGATGGTAACCCACAGCATGCAGGGCGTGTTCGTGTTCGTGCTGCTGGGCCTGTTCGCGGTGATGTCCACGCTGATGGTGCTGCTGGGCGCGCAGATGTACCGCAACACCGTGGACCACGCCACCGAGAACAACGAGGGGCGCGTGCTGGGCGCGTATGTGCGCAGCATGATCCGCGCCGAGGATTCGGCGGGCGACGTGTCCATCGAGGACCATGACGGCGTGAATACGCTGGCGCTGTACGAGATGATCGACGACGAGCGCTACGTCACCTGGCTGTACTGCTACAACGGCATGATGTACGAGCAGTTCACCGGCGCGGACCGCCAGTTCAACCCCATGTCCGGCACGGAAATCTGCCCGGCGAAGGCCTTTGCCCCCAGGCTGGAAGACAACCTGCTGACCGTGAACGTCGTGGACGGCGCGGACAGGACGGACACCGTCCGGGTGGCGCTGCGCTGCGCGCGGTAGAAGGAGTGCGAGATGAGAAACAGAAACCGATCCAACGTATTATTGGTAGAGATCCTCATCGCGGTGCTGTTCTTCATGCTGTCCGCGACGGTGCTGGTGCGCGTGTTCGTCACCGCGCGCAACATGACCGTGCGCTCCGGCGTGGAGGCCCAGGCCCTCACCGAGGCCCAGAACGTGGCCGAGGCGATCTACGCCTCCGACGACGTGGACGCGACGCTCGAGCAGATGCAGTTCTTCAGCTCCCACGGCACCTGGTCCAAGGACTGCGGCGACTACAGCCTCTACGTGTTCGGCGAAGCCTCGCCCACCGGGGCGGGGGAGCTCTGGTCCGGCACGGTGAGCGCGTTCTACAAGGTGCGCAATCCCGACAACGTGCGGGCTGAGGACGAGGAGCTGTTCTCGCTGGCCTGCACGAAGTACAAGGGGGTGGCCTAGCATGAGGCGCAAGAGCAACGTATCCTTCGGCCCCGGCGCGGCTTCCCTGATATTGATCGTCGTGATCCTCAGCATGAGCGTGCTGGGCATGCTGGCGCTGATGAACGCCCGCAACGACAAGAAGCTCTCCACCCGCAGCATCGACGTGACCGAGGCCTGCTACGCCCTGAACGACAAGGCGGAGCGCTCGCTGGCCACGCTGGACGGCGTGCTGTACGCCTGCGCCGCCGTGGCCGACGACGATGATTCCTATCTGGCCGCCATTCGCGGCCTGCTGCCCGCGGGCATGCTGATGGAGGGGCGCGTCGTCAGCTGGGAGGAGAGCGACGACCTGCGCACGCTGTATTGCGCGGCGGAGGTGCTCCCCAAGGGCGAGAGCGAACGGCTGCGCTGGCAGGAACATCGCCTGTCGGCGGTAACGGAGGAAATATGGAACTGAGGGAACTGCTGAAAAAGGCCTATGAGCTGAACGGCTCGGATATCTTCATCATACCGGGCGCGCACGTCACCTGCAAGGTGAAGGGCGACATGGTGCCGCTGTCGGACGACATCGTCAAGCCCGCGGGCACCGAGGAGCTGGTGAAGGAGGCGTACGAGCTGGCGCAGCGCGACATCGCCAAGCTGCACACCGACGGCGACGACGACTTCTCCTTCGCGCTGCCGGGCCTGAGCCGCTTCCGCTGCAACGCCTACATCCAGCGCGGCACCGTGGCGGCCACGTGCCGCATGGTGGCCTTCGGCCTGCCCGATCCCCGCGACCTGGGCATCCCGGACCTGGTGATGGAGCTGACCAAGAACCTCAACGGCATGATCCTGGTCACCGGCCCGGCCGGCAGCGGCAAGAGCACCACACTGGCCTGCATGATCGACCGCATCAACAACGAGCGGATGGGCCACATCGTGACCATCGAGGACCCGATCGAGTACATCCACCACCACAAGAAGTCGCTGGTGAGCCAGCGCGACGTGCCCAACGACGCGCCGACCTTCGCGCGCGCGCTGCGCGCGGCGCTGCGCGAGGCCCCGGACGTGATCCTGCTGGGCGAGATGCGCGACATCGAGTCCATCAAGATCGCCATCACCGCGGCGGAGACCGGCCACCTGCTGATGTCCTCGCTGCACACCACCGGCGCCTCCAAGACGGTGGACCGCATCCTGGACACGTTCCCGGCCGAGCAGCAGGCGCAGGTGCGCATGCAGCTGTCGATGGTGCTTCGCGCCGTCGTGTCCCAGCGCCTGGTGCCCAAGATCGGAGGCGGCCAGGTTGCCGTGTTCGAGGTGATGACGGTGAATCCCGCCGTGCAAAACCTGATCCGCGACGGCCGCACGCACCAGATCGACAACGCCATCTTCGGCGGCGCGGGGCAGGGCATGATCTCGATGGACAACGAGCTGCAGCGGCTGTACCGCGCGGGCGTCATCAGCAAGGAAGTGGCCATCACCTACGCCGTGAGCCCCGAAACGCTGTCCAAGCGCCTGTAGTAAAATATTGAGGATCCCCCAGAGCGGCGAAAATCGTTTTCGCCGCTCTTTACGCGCTTTTTACCCCTCAAATTTTGCGGTTACACGGTTACATATTGACATTTTGGTATTCTCTGTTATATAATCTGTTATATGGAATTATGATTGGGAAAATGTGCCGCAACTGCCCGATCGACGGCTCGAAAGAGGGCGAGATCGTGGATCGGCGGGGGCGCGCGAACGGACTGTGGGGCCGCGAACCGGCGCCGTGAAAACCGTTGGAGGGAACAGCATGAGCGATATCATTCGCATTCAGATGATGGGGAGCTTCCTCATCTATATCAACGAGCAGCGGGTGGAAAACCCCGTCAGCAAGTCGCGCAAGGGCACGGCGCTGGTGGAGTTCTTGGTGCTGCACCGCGGGCGGCCGGTTCCGAACCAACAGCTGCTGCAGGCGCTCTGGCCGGAGCACAGCGTCACCAACCCCGAGAACGCGCTGAAGACGCTGGTCAGCCGCATGCGCACGCTGCTCAACCAGATGTCCCCGGGCCTGGGGGCCTGCATCGTGTCCGACCGCGGCGCGTACCACTGGCAGAGCATGCCCGCCATGAGCATCGACGCGCTGGAGCTGATGGACATCTTTGACATCCTCGGCACCGAGCGCAACGCCGACCGCCAGCGCGAGATGTACGAAAGGATGCTGGAGCTGTACGAGGGCGACCTCTACCAGACCGGCGACCTGGAGGGCGACACCGGTTTCGCCCAGCAGATGCACACACAGTACCTCAGCGCGGTGTACAGCTACATCGAGCTGCTGCGCAAGGCGGAGGACTACAACGAGATCATCGCCGTCTGCCGCACCGCCCTGGAGGTGGACAGCTTCGACGACCGGCTGCACATCGAGCTGATGAAGGCCATGGTGAGCCTGAACCGCACCAGCGACGCGCTGGTGCAGTACAAGCACGCCACGAACCTGACCTATCGCTACCTGGGCGCGCCGCCCAGCGAAGAGATGATGGCCTTCTATCAGGAGATGAACAAGGCGCGCCAGTCGCTGAAGTACAACCTGGAGGCCATCCGGCGCGAGCTGAACAACAGCGAGCTGGAGCGCGGCGCGTTCGTGTGCGACTACGAGATGTTCAAGGCCATCTACAACCTGGAGATGCGCAACCTGGAGCGCCTGGGCACCACCATGTTCCTGGGCATCATCATGATCGGCGAGGACGAGAGCGGCACCGACAGCATCAAGCAGGACAACATCATGAACGGCCTGATCGAGATCCTGCGCGACAACCTGCGCAAGGGCGATATCATTACGCACTTCAGCCCCAGCGTGGTGGCGCTGCTGCTGCCCACCGTGAACTACAAGACCGGCACGATGGTGCTGGAGCGCATCCGCACGATGTTCTACAAGCGCTTCCCCAATTCCAACGTGCCCTTCCACTCCCGCCTGGGCATGCTGGGCAAGGACGCCTTCAAGGTGGAGGCCGACGAGAGCGCGCAGAAGGAAGAGTAGGGGATTTCAGACAGAGTATTGTTTGGAAGCAGACGAAAAGATCCTTCGCTTCGCTCAGGATGACATTTAAACGCTCGTTGTCATCCTGAGCGAAGCGAAGGATCTTTTGCAGGGTTTTTCACCCATTCGTTGTCATTCTGAGCGAAGGCGCAGCCGGAGTCGTGCCGCAGGCCTGCGAAGCAAAGAATCTTTTTTCTTTCTTTTTTACTCCCGCGCGTCCTTGATCTCCGCCATCTCCCGCTCCAGCGCCTCCAGCCGCGTGAGCACCACGTCGGGGATGTCGCGCTGGTTCAGGTCGTCGCTGGGCACCACGCGCTCGCCGTTCTCGCGCACGATGATGGCGGGCACGCCCGCGGCCGTGACGTTGGCCGGCAGGTTTTTCAATACCACGCTACCCGCAGCCACGCGCGTGTTGTGGCCGATGGTGACGGGGCCGAGGATGGTGGCCCCCGCGCCGATCAGCACGTTGTCGCCGATGGTGGGGTGGCGCTTGCCCACGTCCTTGCCGGTGCCGCCGAGCGTCACCTGGTGGTAGATGGTGCAGTTCGCGCCGATCACCGCCGTCTCGCCGACGACGATGCCCATGCCGTGGTCGATGAACAGGCCCGGGCCGATCTGCGCGCCGGGGTGGATCTCGATGCCGGTGCGGCGGCGGGCCCGCTGGCTCACCAGCCGCGCCAGGAAGAAGTGCCCGCGGCGGTACAGCCAGTGCGCCACGCGGTGGTACACCAGCACGTGAAAGCCGGGATACAGCAGCACGACCTCCAGCAGGTTGCGCGCCGCCGGGTCCTTGTCCCGTATGTTCCGCGCGTCCGCGATCAGACTCATGGCGATAACCTCCCCCTCCCTCCATTATATACGAAAAACAGCCCCTTCGCACCGTCGAAACCGGCGCGAAAAGGCTGTTTTTATGTAAAGTTGTGGCGTCGCCCGCCGAATCGCTACGCGAACAGCGGCGTGGAGAGGTAGCGGTCGCCGGTGTCCGGCAGCAGCACCACGATGGTCTTGCCCGCGTTTTCGGGGCGCTTGGCCAGCTGGATGCCCGCCCAGGCCGCCGCGCCGGAGGAGATGCCCACCAGCACGCCCTCCTGGCGTCCGATGGCCTTGCCGGTGGCGAAGGCGTCCTCGTTGCTCACGGGGATGATCTCGTCGTAGACGCCCGTGTCCAGCACGCTCGGCACGAAGCCCGCGCCGATGCCCTGGATCTTGTGCGGCCCGGCCACGCCGGTGGACAGCACGGCGGAGCTCGCCGGCTCCACGGCCACCACCTTGACGCCCGGCTTCTTCGACTTCAAATACTGGCCG
Organism: uncultured Eubacteriales bacterium; assembly: GCA_902773515.1. Classification (GTDB taxonomy): domain Bacteria; phylum Bacillota; class Clostridia; order Christensenellales; family Aristaeellaceae; genus UBA2862. Next base: position 10,883 of record CACYET010000020.1, read on the forward strand.
ACGCCGGTGATGGTGCCGCCGGTGCCCACGCCCGCCACGAAGATGTCCACTTCGCCGTCGGTGTCCTCGTAAATTTCCGGACCCGTGGTCTCGATGTGCGCCTTCGGGTTGGCGGGGTTGTCGAACTGGGCGGGAATAAAGCTGCCCTCGATCTCCTTCGCCAGCTCTTCGGCCTTCGCGATGGCGCCCTTCATGCCCTTTGCGCCCTCGGTCAGCACGATCTGGGCCCCGTAGGCCGCGATCAGCTGGCGGCGCTCCACGGACATCGTCTCGGGCATCACGATGATGATTTTGTACCCGCGCGCCGCGGCCACCGCGGCCAGGCCGATGCCCGTGTTGCCGGAGGTGGGCTCGATGATCGTCGCGCCGGGCTTTAATTTGCCGGAGGCCTCCGCGTCGTCGATCATCGCCTTGGCGATGCGGTCCTTGACGCTGCCTGCGGGGTTGAAATACTCCAATTTCGCCAGCAGCCGGGCGCCCAGGCCTTCGGCTTTTTCAATGTGCCTGAGCTCCAGCAACGGGGTCTTGCCGATCAGCTGGTCGGCGGCGGTATAGATGCGTGCCATTTTCAGCACTCCCTTCGATTTGGATTGGGATAATCATATCATTTTTATCGGAATTTGTCAATAGATTCGCTCTATACCTCGTTCCGATGGCGGCCTATAGCTTTTCCCGATAGCGCCGACCCTTCGCCATGCCTGCCCGCCGCAGCCTTCACGGGGCAGGACGAACCCGCCGTGCCTTTGCCGTGCGCCGCCCAACATGTCGCGGGGCGAGCCTCCGCGCGCCTCCCAACATATCGCGAGATAAGCCCCCGCGCGCCGCCTCCAATGCAAATGTAAAATATAACGGCATTCCCGTTATTTTGCCGCGAAACCCTTGCTTTTTCGCCCTCCCTGTAGTATAATAACACCTGCGTTCGACGAAATGCGAACTGCGCTGATGTAGCTCAGTAGGTAGAGCGCATCCTTGGTAAGGATGAGGTCGCCGGTTCGAATCCGGCCATCAGCTCCATTGAAATCCTGCAAAATCTTGCAGGATTTCGCTTTGTTTTGGCGATTATTGTGGGATTTGCTCTTTGCACTTGCAGATTCAGGACCTCATCTTTTTACAATAGCCATTTTGTCAGTCAAAATGTCAGTTAAAGCCCATAAACCTGCGCGATAGGCGCGGCTGTGTTCGCGGTCTGTTCCCGTCCCTTCACATAATGCTTCAAGGTCATTGCGGCTGTTGTGTGTCCAGCGGCACGCTGGGCTTGCTTGATGTCCTTTGTCGCGTCGTAAAGGTCGGTCAGCACCGTGGTTCTGAACCTTCGCGGTGTGATGCGTTCTTCAAAACCCGTTTGGCGCTGGATTCGTTCACACATCTTACGGACCATCGAATAGGACAGCGGTTTCTCACCACCCAACACAAATTCATCCTCCGCGTCTCGCTCCAACAGGGGAATGATTTGAGGCACAAGGTTGATGGTTCGACGACTGGCCTGTGTCTTTGTCTCTTTAACCAGCGGCGCGTTGCGGCTTGGATGGGTGACGGCGCGTTCAATGTGAATTGTCTGCGCCGTGAAATCGAGGTCGCGCCACAACAGCCCCAATTCATTATTTGTTCCTGATAAGCCCCTTCATAAAAGCAGTGCCTATCGCGGAATAAATCAGATAAGTGATCAGCGTCCCGAAGCACACATCCGAGAGAAAGTGGTTGGTCATGTGGATGCGGTTGTAGCCGTAGAGCACAACGAAAGCGCAGGCGACGATGAAGCAGCGCAGGTTCCTCGCCTCGCTCCGCTTCTTCGTCGCGTCCGCAAGCATCGGCAGCGCGAACATCATGCTGGCGATGGTCATGTTGCCGCTCGGCCAGGACTTGAAGCTGTCGTCGCTGCCGGCGAGGTTCGGGACCATCTGCCACCAGTTGCGGAAGCCGCCCTTCGGATCGTCCAGCGTGATCAGGTACTTGTAGCGCGGGCGGGAGGCGACCTGCTTGAGCCACAGGTTCACGTTGTCCGCCGCGATGCCCGCGACGAGGATCGCCGCGCCGACGGCGATGAGCCTGTCGGGGTTGGTGTCGTCCAGCAGGCGCACCATCACGAGCGGCACCCAGGCGTACAATACCACCCAGAACAGCCAGCTCGCCACCGACAGCAGCGGCGAGGATTCCCCGGCGGTATAGCCCAGGAGGGCGCGCACGGCCTTGCCGTTGTAGCTGTTGGAGTAGTACACCGCCATGAAGCAGCCCACAATCAGCAGCGTCCACGCCAGCATACTGTAGCGCTCGCCCTTCTTGCGCAGGCCGACGAACAGGCAGGCCCCCGCGGCGGGATACAGGCAGTAGGAGAAGTACGAGCCGTAAGTGGCGAAGAACGCGCCGAGGTCGGTCTTGTTCGCCAGCGCAGCGTTGATCGAAAAATCACAGAACGATCCGATGACGATGCCCAGCAGGCAGGCTGCGACGACTGCCCAGAAGCAGGCCATTGGGACGGCCATGACGGTTTTCCTGTTCATTGCTTTATCACCCTTCCGGTTTTGCTATTGTTTACAGCCTTTTTCGCCGGTTCACAGCGCCTCTCAGGCGGCTTCCGACAGCGCGGGCAGGGCTTCGACGATGGCCCTGAAGAACGCCAGCGCGGTATCGTAATCCATGTAATCCGCCCGGTTCTCCGCCCCGTCCAGGTGCTTCACCAGCGCGGCCTCCGGGTGGAATTGCAGCCCCACGGCGAAGGTCTTGTCCGTCGGTCGTGCCGGTGACGATGAGCCGGGTGTTGTCCACGTTCCCGATCGCCTGGTGGTGCCAGGAGGGGCAACCGGTGAGCGTCGTCCCGCCCACGATGTCATGAAGCCGCGAGCCCTCCGCCACCTCCACGTCATGCGCCGCGTAATCCCGATAGGCTTCGGGCGTGGCCTTTTGGTTGCGGTGCGTATCGTCGTATTCCACGCCGAGTTCGGCAAAGCGGGCCGGTATGTCCTGGATCATTTCAGCCCCGGAGATCACGCCCAGCATCTGCATGCCGCGGCAGAAGCCCATCACGGGAATGTCGTTATCCAGGCAGTAGCTCATCGTCAGGTAGTCGGAGACGTCGCGCTCGGCGTTGTAGTCGATCTCCGCCACGATGCCGTGCCAGGGCTCGGGCTCGAAGAACAGCGTGGAGCTGATGTCCTCGCCGCCGGTGAACAGCACGATGCTCACGTCGCCCACGGCCTCGGCGGCGTTGGAACCATGCCATGTATTCAAGCGCACGTATTTCGCCGCGTCTCCATCCAAGGAGCCGAGCGCTGTCACGCCCTCGGTCAGTTTGCCCGCGTCGTCATAGGCCAGGTCGGCGGATGTGACCTGATCCAGCAGCACCCACGTGCCGCCCGCCTCCTCCACGGCCCGGCAGATGTTGGTGAAGAACTCGGAATCGGTATCCGCCCGCCAGGCGATGCCGATCACGGGCGCTTCGGGGAAGGGAACGACCTCGGCCGTCGCGCAGACACCCCATGCGCCTACGATCATGAGCAGCGCGAGAATCAGTGTTGTCAGTCTCTTTTTCATGGTTATACCTCCCGTCGTTTATCGGTTCTGCGTCCTTCTTCGGTCGTTGCCGTCTTTTCGGCAAAACGCGGCTTTCGCATCGTACATCTCCCGAAAAGTGGGTGTTTCAAGAAAGACAACCACAGCCCGTCTTGATGCCAGGTGTGGTTGTCGATATACAGACATTATGTCGAGCGGCTGTCCTGCATACACATGCGTCTCCAGGCTCAAAGACTGTTGCGGATGGTCTTCGCGCAGGCAAACGAAGTCGCGCTGAAGACGATGCCCACGATGCCGTCAAGTATGCTGGTGGCGTTCACGCCGTTCGCGAAGTTGAGGATCATGGTAATGACCGACAGGATGATCGCGATGATCGAGAGCACATAGGCGGGCATGATCTTGACCGGGTTCTTCCCGCCGATGATCGAAAAGATGCCCAGCAGCAGGTAGACGACGGCGGCGACCAGCACGAAGACGCCTAAGACGAGCATGATTCCCGACACGGTGAGCGCCTCCGCCGCGCCCTCCGCGCCTGGCGTGGCCGTTTCAATGACGCTCTTGCCGAGCATGTTGCCGCCCGAAAAGAGAGCGACGCCCAGGAAAATTCCGAAGAGGCCGAGAATGATGTTCAGCACGCCGAGGATGATGATTGACTTCTTTGCGTTGTCAAGGCTCATTTTGTTTGTTCCTCCTTTGTATGGATGTGTTTTTCACAACAGGCCTTTGTCATTGTGTGCATCCGTTTCCATTATATTCAAATAAGTGGCATCAGAAAAGGGACGTTTCAGAAAGACACAACGATTATGGCGCTTGCACTTGTATTTTCAATTCATATTCTGTATGCTATTGACAGGAGAAGGGGGCAGAATCGCCATGGCGAAATCCTTCGGAGAGACGGTGCGCCGTCTGCGCATTGAAAGCGGGCTTTCCCAGCAGCAGCTGGCGGATCGCCTGCACGTAGGCCGCCCCAGTGTGGCAAACTGGGAGGTGGGCCGCCGCATGCCCGACGTAGCTACGATTGCCCTGATCGCGGAGACCCTGGGCATGGATACCGCGGCGCTGCTGGCCGCCGCGGAGGAGTCTGACGAAGCGCCCAACGTACTGCTGGTGGACGACAGCCCCATCGTTCTTAAAGGAGGGCTCCCCATATTGCGCCAGGCACTGCCAGGCGCGAATGTCGTAGGCTTTACAAAGCGGCAGGAGGCCGTGGAATATTTTAAGCAGAACCCGGTGGCGCTGGCGTTCCTGGACATTGAGCTGGGCAGGAGCAGCGGCCTTGACCTGTGCCGGGAGCTGCTGCGCATCCGTCCGCGCACCAACGTGATCTATCTGACCGGCTATCGGGAATACGCCTTCGACGCATGGGACACCGGCGCCTGCGGCTTTCTGCTCAAGCCGCTGGACGCGGAGGAGATCCTTCGGCAGCTTCCAAAGCTGCGATATCCCGTGAAGGGGCTGATGTGATGTCGGGGTTTGATTTTTGGGCGGCGGCGGATGCGTCGGCGGTTCTGTTTGGCCTGTTCGGGTTGATCCTGGTCTTTCTTGCCCGCGACGTCGACCGATGGCCCGCGCGCCTGTGCGTCGCCATACTGTCCTCGGCCCTTATCAGCGCGGCGCTCGTCCTGTTGGAGCGCGCCGCCGTGCAAAGCCGGGTTTCGCATTCCCTCTTTCGGGCGCTGCTCTGTGCCAAGGCGCTGATCACCCCGCTTCCGTCGCTGCTGGTGTTCGCCTATTTCCTCCATTGCTGCGGCGAAAACTGCCTCAAAAGCGCGGCCATGCGCATCCAATGCGCGCTGACGGCGGCGCTGATCGCGGCGCAGTGGCTGGCCCACTTCACCGGCGCGGTCAGCATCACCCGGGACTATGCGACGCGCGCCGGGCGCTGGTCTTATGTGTATGTCGCCATCATCGCATCTCTCACGGTCAACGGTTTGATCGCGCTGTTTCTCAGACGCAAGCGGGTAACGGGCGCGCAGTTCGTCATGTTCCTGGTCTGCTTTTTTGCCATGGACGCGATACAGATCATCCTCGTGGAGCTGTACCTGATGGCGGGGCTGGTCAAGCGCTACCTGATGCAGCGGGATGAAGCGGCGCAGCAGAGGACGCGCGCCGCCGTGGCGCAAATGCGGCCGCATTTCATCTACAATACGCTGATGAACACCTATTACCTGTGCGCGCAGGACCCGCCCAAGGCCCAGCGCGTCATACGCGACTTCACCCGCTACCTGCAAAACAACTTCACGGCCATAGCTCAGGAGGACACGATTTCCTTTGAAAAGGAGCTGGAGCACACCCGGGCGTATCTCGCGGTGGAGCAGGCGTGCTTTGAAGGCCGCCTGTTCGTGGAGTTTGACACGCCGGACACCTTCTTCCGCATACCGCCCCTGACGCTCCAGCCCATCGTGGAAAACGCCGTCAAGCACGGCATGGACCCGGACCTGGAGCCGCTGTACATCTCCATCGCCACGGAAAACACCGACCTGGGCGTGAAGATCACCGTGGAGGACACCGGCCCCGGCTACGCGCCTTCGGATGTGGACGAGCCGAACTACGCACTCAAAAACATCCGCGAGCGGCTGAAAGCGATGTGCGGCGGGACGCTGGAAATCGAAGAGCGCGAAGCGGGTGGAACAAGGGTAACAATATTTATACCACAGGATGAGGGAAAATGAAGAAGAATCTCTGAGAAGGTCCATCGTATGGCGAAGAGGAAAATGATCGGGACCCTGTTTTTCGCGCTGATCGCCGAAATGGACCTGTTGATCAAAAACATGATCAACATCTTCTTCGTGAGTCATTATCTCGGCGCGGAGGGCGCGGCGGCTTACGAGGTCATTATGCCCTGCGTGATGGTGGCCTCTGCCGTCGTAGCGCTGGGCTTTAACGGCGTGCAGGCGATCTGCGCCAAGGACTACGGCGCCGGGGACTTCGATGCATTCGAACGGCACAAAAACGCCGGTTACACGTGGATGCTGATGCTGATGGCGGCGCTGACGCTGCTGCTTGCGCTGTTCAAGGGGCCGATGCTGGACCTGCTCGGCGCGAACGACGGCAGCGCCGCCCTTGCCC
>CACYET010000020.1:17486-33260 GCA_902773515.1 uncultured Eubacteriales bacterium
CTGAGCCGGGAGTGCTATTCGGTTTTCCTGCTCTGCTTCGTTTCCCAAGGGTTCTTCAGTCTCGCCTGCTGCCTGCTGTTCTTTGAGGAGAAGCGGAAGCTGCTGGCGGCCAACCTCATCCTCTACGCGATCCTGCTCTCAGGCTGCGCGCTGGTCACGGCGTCCGGCCCTTCCATGACCGGCTATATGACCATGAACGAAATCAGCGTGCTGGCCGCCGATCTCTATCTCATCCTCTGCTTCCTTCCCAAAAAAACGGCGCTCCAGAGCCGCCATGACCGCGTTTCGCCCGGGTTTTGCGGATTTCCGGGATTCATTCTTCACAGGCCTTCCGGATTTCATGGAATACGTATTTGCCGGAGCCCTGTACTTGGGGGAGAATCTGTATCTGCTCTCCCGCTTCTCCGAGTCTCTGGTGGCGGGCGTCACCGTCTTTGAGGCGATCGACATCATTCCTGAAACCATCTGCGTCGGCTTCAGCTTCCTTGTGACCGTGAGCCTCGGGACAAGGGTCGGGCGGCGGCTTGGCGCGTCCTCCGACGCAGAGGTTCGGGAAGCTGAGGAAGAGCTTGCGCATTCCGCAAAACGGCTCACCCGAGGCGCTATCCTCGGCGGCCTTACTATCGCCACGTTGCTGGTACTGCTGGCGCGGCCAGTGGTTGGGCTATTTCTTCCCGGCGGCGACCCCGCCGCGGTGAGCAGCGCCGTTCTGCTCACGGTTTCCTGCGCCGTCGGCTTCGTGTTCTATCTCCTATCTCTTTCTCGCCGCGCTGACCGCCCTGCTGAACGCCTTTGTCAGCGCGACGTTCGGCGCGAACTACCTGATCGTGGTTTCCGCCATCGCGCTGTGCCGGGAATTGCAGATGGTATTCGACGGCATCGGCGAGGCGATCACGCCGATATTGAGCGTCTATCTGGGCGAGGAGAGCCGCGGCGGCATACGATCCATCTACCGCCTGGCGGAGAAGACCGCCGTCGTGGAAGGGATCATCGTCATGCTGGCGTTGATCGCCTGCGCGCCGCTGATGCCGAAGATCCTGGACATCGCGGAACCGGAGCTCGTGCGCTGCGTAATTCGGGAGATTCGCGTGATCGCGCTGGGCTCCGCCTTCGTCAGCCTTCTGCATCTGCTGACGAGCTACTATCTCGTGATCGAGAGGATCGCCCTGGGCCTGATCGCCAGCGCGATGCGCGATGTGCTGCTGCCCGGCACCCTGGCCGTGGCGCTGGGCCGGGCGTTCGGCCTTACCGGCATGTTCGTCGGATTGGCGGCGGCTCCGGCGCTGGCGTATGCGCTGCTTCTGCTGTATATTGCCCGGTGCTACGGGCGCAAGGATTGCCCGCTGCTGCTCTCAACGCTGCCCGGCAGCGCGCAGTCGTATCTGTTTGACCTGTCCACCGAGCCGGAGCAGATCATCGCCCTGCAAAAAAAGGTCGAGGCGCTGCTTATGGAAAACGACATCGACCGTCGAATGGTGGGAAAGGTGAAGCTGCTCATCGAGGAGCTGTATATGCTGATTCGGGAAAAGAACGGCGGCAGGGCGGTTTTGAGCGAATGCACCGTGGCGCTTCGTCCCGAGGGCGTTCAGATCATCACCAAGGACGAGGGCGTGCTGTTCGACATCTCCGAGGAGGACGTGACCGTCACCTCCCTCGTCTCGCTGGCGGTCTCCGCCTACATGGAAAAGCTGGGGCAGAACCGGCGGCACCTGACCACGATGGGCTTTAACCGGAGTTCTTTCCTGATAAAAACACCTGTCGCATAAACCATCCAAAGAAGGGAGATGCCCATGTCTGTAATATCAACCACCGTCAGTCTGTACAGGGTGTTGCTCATGACGGCGATGATCCTGCTGGCTGTCTTGTTGTACAACAACCTCGTGCTGTACCGAAGGAAGCTCAGCGACAGGTTGTCCCTGATGCTGCTTTCAGCCGTCGTCATGTGCGCGTTTGAACTGCTGTGGAACTGCTGCGGCGGTCATCCGAATCTGCGCCTGCTTTCTTATATAGGCAGCTGCGGGTACGCGATTGCGTTTCTGCTCTTTGGAGCGACCTTCAACTGGTTTTTCCTTGAACAGTTCGACTTGGCCCCCCGGAAGAAATGGCTGCGCGCGCTGTTCTATGAAATCCCCGTTCTCGCTTTCATCATGCTCTGCGTCATGACGCCCTGGACGAGACTTGTGTTCTGGGTTGATCGTGACGGTGCTGTTCAGGAAATGGTGTTGTTCCGGGCGCTGTTCTAGGTGCTTCTGCTGTGCTATCTCATCGGAGCTCTGGTGCCCGCGTTGATGCAGTTTATTTTCGTGCGTATTGAATCACGATAAAGTATACGTTTTGTTGGGGGAAATGGACATGCCACCTCGGGACATATCCTCGTGGATGGCGAGGATATCACGGACAAGAAATGCAACATCAACCGGGTGCGCACCAAGCTTGGCATGGTATTTCAGTCCTTTAACCTCTATGAGCATCTGACGGTGGTGGAAAACTGCATGCTGGCACAGACCGTGCTGCTGAAAAAGCCCAAACAGGAGGCGTATGATAAGGCGATGTCGCTGTTGCGCTCCGTCGGCATGGAAAAGCAGGCTTTGCAGTACCCGGATCAGCTTTCCGGCGGACAGAAACAACGCGCGGCGATTGCCCGGACGCTCTCAACCTGGTGTCCATATGCAGGCTTTTCGATACCGTCGCGGACGGACGGTACGAGATGCTGATCGACGAGGTCGCGGAGGAAGCGCCGTACGCCTTTGCCGTGTCCCACTACGCGATCATGAAGTCGGGCAAGGAAGCTGAGAAGATGATTGGCAGCATACGCGGGGTGTGCTCCGGCGAACTGTCCCACTACCGCTTCGACGGCGCCAACCGGCTTTTCACGATGGAGAATCAGGTGCACTTCGAGGCACTTCGATATCAGAAAACAGCGCTGTTCGTCCATATCTCCGACGTGGATCGCAGTATGGACAGGTTGGTGGCGCTGTTCTACGAACAGCTCTTCCGCATACTGATCAAGGCAAACGAACGGGAAAGCCAGCCATTCTATCCGGTGCATGTGATCCTCGACGATTTCGCCTGTGGCTGCAGAGTGGCGGACTTCGAAAGTATCATATCGGTCATCCGATCCAGGGGCATCTATGTCAGCGCCGTCATCCAGTCCATCGCACAGCTGGAGACCAAATACAAAGAGCGAAGCGCGACGATCGTGGAGAACTGCGACGCCATCCTGTATCTCGGCGGGAACGATCCGCAGACGGCGCGCCTGATCGCGGAACGCGCCAACAAGCCTGTTCACGAAATCCTGTCCATGCCGGTGGGCGACATGCTGCTGATCCAGCGTGGACAGCCGGTGAGGAAGGTGAAGCGGTATGCGCTGGAAGAACACTGTGAAATGCCTGAACGAGCCTCAGAGAGACGGGAAGAGATGACAGGAATGGAGAACGAGGGCATCTGCGTGTAGTGCGCGGGTGTCCTCGTTTTTTACCATGTAGGCTTTGGATTATTTACTTGTAAGAATGGATTCCAGTTGATATAATAGAGATATGAGAGTATGATATGTACGAGCGTTACCACGTCGAGCGCATCGAGAACGCCTTTGAGGACATCGACGCGCTGGTGATGGAACGCAAAGGCACGTAACGGGAGGGCCTGAATATGTGCTCAAAGGAAGCTCTGAACTCCGTGCTTGACCGGATGAACACTCAGTTGCAAGCGTTGTTTGGCGCACACCTGAAAAACACCATATTGTACGGCTCCTATGCGCGCGGGGACGCGGATGATGAATCCGACGTGGACGTGCTCGTTCTCGTCGATCTGCCTCGCGAGGAGATCGTGCGCTATCGCAGACCCGTGGCGACGATTGCCAGCGAATACCTGTTTTCAGACAACATGCTGATTGCACCGATCATCGAGAACCAGAGCTTCTATGAGCAGCACCAGGCGGTCCTGCCTTTCTACAGAAACATTGCCCGCGAGGGGGTGTGCATCGGTGCCTGAAAATACGGCGAAGGACTTGTCCAAATATCGCTTTGAAAGAGCCGAGCAGATGTTGAAGGCCAGTAAGATTGCCTATACGGAGCAGGACTGGGTGACCGCCAACAATCGCGCCTATTACTGCTTCTTTCACGCCATGCGCGCAGTTCTGGCGCTGGACAACATGGATTTCAAGAGGCACTCCGCCGTGATCTCCTGTTTCAACCAGCGCTACGTCGCAACCGATCTCTTTGATCGCAGCTATGGCGCGAAGTTTGCCAACGCTTTCACCGTTCGCAATCACAGCGACTACGACGATTTCTATCTTTTCAGCACGGAAGAAACCGTTGCGCTGATACAGGATGCGGAGCAATTCCTCGAAGATGTTCGGGTTTTCCTTGCAAAGAAAGGTGTTTTCTGAAGCTTGACACCGCAGAAGAGGTCTACAGACGCAGATTCAAATTGGTTCCTGGCTGAACATTGGTAAGGATGAGGTCGCCGGTTCGAATCCGGCCATCAGCCTCGTGCTCCTCAAGCGGATGGACCCCAGGGCCCGCGCCGGCCTGCTCCGAGCGCCCGTCGGCAAGCTCAACGACCGGAAGGTGATCGACCCCTGGGACATGGCGCACCTGCTGGGCCTCGATGCCATCCATCCGCATTTCACCGAGCTGCTCCTGTACAACGGGGCGGACATGCTGATCGGCGACTATCCCGACCGAATGGTGAAGATCCGGGCGGAGATGGCGGACGCCCCGACGGCCACAGAATAACGAAAGAGAAGGAAACCGCGCATGGAATACTGGGTCAATGTCGTTCTGCTGTTCTTCATCTTCGGCTTTGTCGGCTGGTGCATGGAGGTCGCCCTCAAATACAGGCAGTACCATCGGTTCATCAACCGGGGTTTTCTGACGGGGCCGATCCTGCCGATCTACGGCTGCGGCGTCGCGCTGATCACCGTGGTCGTCGGCAACCTCGCCAGCGTGGAATCCGGCGTGGTGATGACGTTCGCCATGTCCTTCGTCATCTGCGGCGCGGTGGAATACCTGACGAGCTTCTTTTTGGAAAAGTTATTCCACGCGCGGTGGTGGGACTACAGCCAGAAGCCGATGAACCTGCACGGAAGGGTCTGGATCGGGAACCTGATCCTGTTCGGCCTGGCGGGCGTGGCGGTCATCTACGTGCTCAATCCCGCCATCTACAAGGTGTTTGATTCCATCCCGCTGAGGCCCCGGGAGGTGCTCGCCGCGGTGCTGCTGGCGGTCCTGGCCGCGGATTTCGTGATCTCCTACTTCGTGTTGAAGCTGGTCAAGGTCGGCGTGGACAGCAGCGAGGCGGACAACACCGAGGAGATCAGCAGGGAAGTCCGGCAGCTGTTGACCAACCGGTCCTACTTCCACAAGCGCTTTGCCGACGCCTATCCGGAAGTGGTGTATAAGACCGAGCGCGTGCAGGCCCGCATAGCGGCGGCGAAGGCGGAGGCCGAGCGCATCCACCAGGAGGCCGAAAAGCGCCTGGAGGCGCAGAAGGAGAAGGTCGCGGCCAGCCTGGAGCCGGTGCACATGATCCGCGCGGACCTGATCGGAAAGCAGGATCAGCTGATCGAGCTCATCTACGACGAACAGTCCGCCAGCGACGAGATGAAGCGTTTGAAGGCGGAGATCGACCGTCAAAAGGGCCGCCTCGAAAACCACGCCTTTGTCAAGCATCCCTACGGCAAGCACTGAGCAAAACCCCATGACAGGCCGCATATGGAAATCCGGCTGAAGAATGGTTGGGCGCTCCGGAATGGTGCGATATTGCGATTGATATCTTCCCTGAAATCTGCTATCATGGAGCTGTGGGCGCAGCTCCATGATAGTGTTCTTTGCTTTGGAGGGAAAAATGAGCGATATTGTTGTCTATTATTCTCTTGAGGGGAACACGGAATATGCGGCGAACGCCATCGCTTCCGCTATCGGCGCTGATCTGCTGCGGATAGAGCCGGTAAAGGCGTATCCCGGCAGCGGCTTCAAAAAGTTTTTCTGGGGCGGGAAGAGCGCCGTGATGGCCGAGTCGCCGGCGCTTCGGCCCTACGCCTTCGATCCGGAGAAATATGAGCGGATCATCATCGGGTTCCCTGTTTGGGCGGGAAATGTCGCGCCGCCGATCCGCACGTTTGTCAAGGAGAACGACCTGTCGGGGAAGCGAATCGCGGCATTCGCCTGCGAGAGCGGCGCCGGCGCGGAGAAGGCCTTTGGAAAGCTGAAGCGCTGCCCGGGGATTGAAAAACTGGAAGCGGAATTGATACTGATCGACCCGAAGAAGAAACCCAGCGCAGAGAACGAGGCAAACATCCGGGCCTTTTGCGAGAGGCTGTCTGTGCGAGCATGATCCGCCGCCACATCGCCCTTGCGAGGGCCGTGCGGCTGTCCTTGAGGGCGATCAGACAGAGATTGCGGAGTGAACGGGAATACTCTCGCGATGCGGGAAAAGGAGGAATGGATCCCATGCGCAAACCCATCATGCTTCTTGCGGCAGTTCTGGCAATGGCCGTTCTGTCGGGCGGCCTGTCCGCCTGCGCGGATACCCGGGCGCTGCCCTGTGTGACGAGCGACATGTGTCGGCCGGACGGGTGGGCCGAAAAGGCCGCCGAGCCGAACGGCTTCATGACCGACCTGGCCGCGTCTTTCCCGGCTCATGACGGCGACGTGTTCCCGGAATACTATTGTGCCGGCAACCGCCCTGATGCCGGGAGCGCGCTGGAGACGATCCTCTCTCGCGGGGTCCTGCGCGTCGGTACGGCGGGCGACTATCTGCCCATGTCCTTCCTCGACCCCGAAACGGGCGCGTATGTGGGCTTCGACGCGGAGCTGGCGGAGGACCTGGCGGCCGCGCTCGGCGTAGAGCTTGAATATGTGGAGACCTCCTGGCCCACGCTGATGGAGGATACGCTCGCCGGGAAATTCGACCTGGCCATCTGCGGGATCACGATCACTGACGCGCGGAAGGAAAAGGCGCTGATGTCGGTCGGCTACCTCGGCAACGGAAAGACCGTGCTGTGCCGCGTGGAGGACGCGGAGAAGTACACGAGCCTGGAGGCGATCAACCGCCCCGAGGTGCGGGTGATGGAAAACCCCGGCGGACTCAACGAGAAGTTCGCAAGGGAAAACCTGCCGGACGCCACGCTGATCATTCACGACGTCAACCAGGAGATCCCCGGCCTGGTCGCCTCCGGGGAAGCGGACGTGATGATCACGGAGACGATGGAAGCGGGCTATTACGTCGGGCAGGACGACCGCCTGGCCGCGCCGCTGATCCTGGAGCCGTTCACCCACGGCGAGCTGGGCGTGCTGATGCCCAGGGGCAGCGAGGACCTGCTGGAGTATGTCAACGGGTTTATCGGGGACGAGGAGGCTTCCGGCAGGCTGTCAGAGCTTGCCGAGGCGTATATCTATCGGTATATCGATCGCGAAGGCGACGCCTTGGAACCTGCGGCATGATGCGACGAAAAGCTGTCCTGATGGAATGAACAGACAAGACTGTGACGGGAAGATGAGAGAATGAACGCACTGAAGAGAATGCTGTGCATCGTGGCCGCGCTGGCTATCCTGGCGCTGTCCGCGGCGGCCGCCGAGGAGATCGCCGCGGAAAGCCCTTACATGCAGGTCGCCATTGAGGAGGCGCTGGAAGGCATCTCCAACGGCGACGGCGGGCCCTTCGGCTCCGCGATCGTGAAGGACGGCGTCATCGTCGGGCAGGGCCATAACCGCGTGCTGAAGGACAACGACCCCACCTGTCACGGCGAGGTCGCGGCGATCCGGGACGCCTGCGCCAACCTGGGCACCTACGACCTCTCGGGCTGCGTGATCTACACCACCGGAGAGCCCTGTCCCATGTGCCTGTTCGCGTGCAAATGGGCCAACCTGGAGACCGTCTACTACGGCTGCACGATCGACGACAACGCCCTCATCGGGTTCCGGGACGAGGAGTTTGACGCGCTGGCCGGCGGCCGGGAACAGCTGGCGGACTACCTGGTCTGCGTCGACCGGGACGCGTGCCTGGAGCTCTTCCAGCGCTACAGCGATATGACGCACGTCCTGTACTGACGCGGAAGGGCCGGATGGTTCCGGATACAGAGGAATACGCGACAAAAGGGGCTGTCTCAAAACACATATCGGTCGATGAATGATTGTGTAGCGGCGCCTATCAGGCGCCACTGTGGCAGCAGATTGCCGCCGCTACGACAGGATTTCATCTTCCGAGTCGTGTTTTGAGACAGCCCCTTTCTCTGTGGGTGGCGTTGCGCCTATTCGATGCCGTTGATCGCGATGATCCGCAGCAGCGGCTCGTCCACCTGCTCCACGCCGTCGAAGTTCGCGTCGATCAGCCAGATCTGCCCGCTGCCCAGGCAGATGCCCTCGCCGTTGACGAACAGGTCCCGGCAGTCCTCTTCCTCCATCGCGGTGCGGTCCTCCTCCGTGGGGACCTTGTCGAACATGTAGGCGGCGAAGTCCTGCGGGGTGTCGAGCTCTTGGTCGGGGGCGAGGGTGATCGGGTAATCGATCAGCGGCGCGAGCGCCGCCCAGTCGGCCTTCACGTAGGCGTCGCGCACCTCCTCGGCAAAGGCCTTGACCTCGGCCCTGTCCATCGTCGTGACGCCGCTGTAGTCGGTCAGGCCGCCCACCTTCTCAAACAGCATCCCGTCGGAATTTTCCTTGAGGTCGGTCCAGACCAGGTTGCCCTCGCCGTCGATGGCGAAGGTCGCCGCGCCGTCGTCGTACTCGACCTCGTCGGACAAAACCTCGCCGCCCTCGCCGTAGGTCACGATGCGCTTGACGCCGTTTTCCGGGGCCGCCAGGCCGCCGGACGCCTCGTCGTACACGCATTCGTATTCCCACACGGCTTCGTCGAACGCGCTGCCACCCCAGCGGATCGTGCAGGTGATCGCGTCATCCAGCGCTTCGATGGTCAGCAGGGCGCGGCCCGCCACCCACTCGCCCTCGTAGGCGGCCGTGGGATTGGCGACGTAGCGCTCGACCTTCTGGAACACGAGCTCGTCCTCGCCGGGGGTTTCCTTGAAATCCGTCCAGGTCAGCGTGCCGTCCTCGTTCAGCGCGAATTTCGCCGCGCCGTCGTCGTAGTAAACCGGCTCGGAGGAGACCAGATCGCCGTTCTCGTCGAACTGCACGTCGAACTTCATGCCGATCTCCAGGCTGGCCAGCGCCTGGCCCACGTCGTCGTAGGCGCAGCCGTCGTAGATCCAGCGAATGCCCTCCCGCTCGGAGGCGTACTTTGTCACGATGCAGGTGAACAGGTTGTAGTCGTCGTCCATGTGCACGATCTCCAGGATGGCGTCGTCCACATACCAGGTGCCCACGTATTCCTCACTCTCGGGGAAGTAGGCGTAGTTGCTCTCCGCCATCGCGGCTGCGCCGCAGAGGAGCAGGGCCAGGCCCAGCAGGATTGACATCAGCTTTTTCATGTTGTTTTCTCTCTTTTCGTTTGTCGTATTGGACGCGGTTGATCGTACCGGCGATCACCCGGCGAGGAACTCTCTCCCGGCGAGATCTCAATCGGCTTCGAGGGGTACGAAGTCAAACTTGGACACGTCGAAGAGGCCGCGGGTGGTGATTTTGAGCTCCGGGATCACGATCAGGCTCATGAAGCAGAGCGTCATGACCGGCTCGACATCCCTGCTGATGCCCAGCCGCTCGTGGGCCGCTTCGTGCAGCGCTTTCAGGCGCTCGGCGACCTCCTCGCCGGGAAGGTCGCTCATCAGGCCCGCGATGGGCAGCGGGAGCGACGCGATCACCTCGCCGTTCTCCACGAGCACGAACCCGCCGTCCTGGTCGATCAGCGCCTGGATGGCGGCGTACATCTCCTCGTTGCTCACGCCCACGCAGAGCAGGTTGTGCGAGTCATGCGCGACGGAGAGCGCGATGGCGCCCCGTTGGATGCCGTAGTTTTTCAGGAAGCCGAGGCCGATCTTGCCGGTGTTGTGGTGGCGCTCCAGCACGGCGACCTTGGCCACGGGCTGCGACGGGTCGAACGCGAAGTCGCCGTCCGCGTCGCGCCGCACGGTCACCACCTCCGAGCGCGTCGTGACGCCGTCCTTGACGATGCCGATGGCGCGCACGCGGTCGCTCTTGAGGCGCATCTTCAGCTGATCGACGGTGAAGGGCCTGACGTGGATGGAGCCGCGCACGGACGTGATCGACGCCTTCTCGACGGGCAGCAGGTATTGGCCGTCCTCCGCCACCTTGCGGCCCTCGATGAACACCATCCGTGCCCGGAAATCCCTGAGGTCGTCAAACAGCACGATGTCGGCCCGCTTGCCCGGCGCGAGCGCGCCGCGATCCTCCAGCTTGTAGCACTCCGCGCAGTTCAGCGTGGCCATGCTGACGGCCATGATCGGGTCGATGCCCGCGCGCACGAGCATGCGCAGGTGGTTGTCGATGTGCCCCTCCTCCAGGATCGTCTTGGGCTGGCGGTCGTCGGAGCAGAGCAGGCAGCGCCGGTAGTTGTACGGCGTGACGGCGCAGACCAGCGTCTTCAGATCGTGGCAGGCGGAGCCGTCGCGCATCTGCACGTACATGCCGCGCCGCAGGCGATCCAGCATCTCTTCCGTGGTCGTGCACGCGTGGTCGGTTTTGACGCCCGAGGCCGCGTAGGCGTTCAGCGCCGCGCCGCGCACGCCGGGGGAGTGGCCGTCGACGACCTTGCCCGTGTTCAGCGCGGCCAGCAGCTTGTTGAGCGCGTCCTCCTCCTTGTTGATGACGCCCGGGTAGTTCATGAATTCGCCGAGCCCCGGCACGTGGCGGTCACCCATCGGCCACTGCATGTCAAAGGCGTTCACGACGGCCCCGGAGTCCTCCAGGCTCGTGGCCGGCACGCAGCTGGGCACCATGTAGCGCACCGTCAGCTCCGTCTTGCTGGCGGCGCGGATCATGTAGTTGAAGCCCTCCAGGCCGTAGACGTTCACGATCTCGTGCGGGTCGGCGATGACGGTGGTCGTGCCGCGCGGGACCACCATCCGCCCGAACTCCTCCGGCGAGGTGTAGGAGGACTCGATGTGGATGTGCGCGTCGATCAGCCCGGGCGCGGCGCAGGCGCCCTTCGCGTCGATCTCCTCCTGCCCGCGGTAGTCGTCCCCGAAGCCGACGATCCTGCCGTCCGTGACGGCGATGGAGTCCCTGCGGACAGTCCCGGTATAGACATCCACGACGCTGCAGTTCCGTATGACCAGGTCCGCCGGGATCCGGTGCATCGCCGAATCGATCATGCGGCACAGTTTCTTCTTGTCGATATTCATATTTTCCGTGGGGATGGCTCCTTTCGATGGAAAGTCGGTCAGGCCTTCAGCGACAGCACGTATTCGCCCTTGTCGTTCTTCCGGTAGCCGACCTTCTGCATGTAGCCCACGTGCCGCGGGGCGTTCGCCCTGAACACCAGGGACTTACAGCCCGACCGCGCCAGCTGGTCGTACAGGTAGCGGCCCACGGATGTGTCGCGGTAGACGGGCGTGGCGTAGTCCAGCAGCACCTCGACCGCGCCGCCGTCCATGCGCCTGCCCAGGAACAGCCCGGCCGGGTTGCTGTCGCAGCACACGAGGAAGGCGATGACGTCGCCGCCCTTCGGCAGGACGAAATCCGGGAACCACGCGCGGATGTCGTCCCCGTTCTTTTCCAGCAGGTAGGCGACGTAGCGGTCGTTGGCGTCCGTGGGGATGAGGTCGTATTGCTTCTGGACCTTCAGGAGGCGCACGAGATGGTACACGTTGATGCCGACCAGAAACAAGTTCATGACCGCCGTGGGGTAGGACTTGATCAGCAGCGCGTAGCAGGTGAAGATCGCGCTGCCGATCAGGTTGATGATGCGCAGCCGCACGACGGAGGTCATCAGCATGGAGACGACCACCAGCGCCGAGCCGAGATAGCCGATGAGTTCAACGATCGTATTCCAGTTCATGAGGGCTTCCTCCCTTGACGCGCGTTTTCGATGCGACGGCTAATTGTTTCCTACATTATAAACAATTGGCGGCGCGTTTGCAAGGCCTGAACGGGCGAAGGCCGGAGCGCGCTTTCAAAAGGGCTCCGGGAGGAAAAAAAGCCGCTCCGGGGCGTGAAAAAGCCATCAGACCCTTGTTTATTTTTGTCAGACATATAGCTGGGAGGGATAAATGTGAAGACCATCGGAATGCCCGCGGGCATGTGGGCGCTGTTCGTCGGCTCCTTCAAAAGACAGCTCACGGAGACGCTCGGCTATGAAGCGTCCCGCGCGAAGGAGATCGCCGGAAAGGCCAAGCGCAAGTACAAGTGGATCGTCCGCGGCCTGCCGGAGTTTGAAAAGGGCGACCGCTTCAAAATGAATATCTTGAGCTGCGCGATGTTTTCCGCGTTTTTGCTGGAAATGACGGCGCTGCCTTCGGTCGATCAGGCGGCGGATTACTACCGCGAAGCGATGTCGACCGGCTCGATGAAGGCGTTTTGCCGCATGGCCGCCAGGCGCAAGTTTACGCCGAAGGACGTCGAGGGGATGAGGAAGACCGCGGCGCTGAACGCGGCGGACCGCAACCCCTATTCTTGGAACATGACCTTTCACCCGTATCCCGACGGCGGCGGCTACGAGGCGCGGTTCACGAAGTGCGGCATCTGCACGCTGATGAAGGAGCTGGGGCTGTTTGCCTACGTCCCCGCCATGTGCCGACTGGACTATACGATGAGCGAAATGGGTGGGACGAGCGCGTTCGTCCGCGAATACACCCTCGCTTCCGGCGGGCCGTACTGCGACTGCGGATACAGGAGAAAGGCGTAAAGACGATCATGGAAGGGATGCCGTTCTGAAATCGCTCGTTCGATGCCGCTTTGATGGGATGGAAAGCGAGCGGTCCGTCATGCCGCTTCCGCCCGTTCCGGTAGACTGAACACACCCTGCCGCCTCAATGACAGCAAATACCAGGTGCACATCACGATCTGCAACAGCGACGAGCAGGGCGTGGCCAGTCCGATGTGGAAGAGAGAGACGGGTCGTCTCCTGCTCATCAGCCATGAGACGGGGATGCGCACACAGAACGCGCTGAGGATCCCCTGTGCCATGACAAAGCGCGTCTTTCCGAAGCCGTTGAAGAAGCCCGTGGCGCAGAAGAAGATGGGCGTGAGCAGGCAGTCGATGCCGTAAGCCTTCAGGTAATCGGCCGAGGCGATGATGACCTCGCGATCGCTGGAGAAGATACTGCCCAAGAGCTGGCCGTGCCAGATGGACAGCCACGCCATGAACGCGCCGACGGCCAGGGACAGGCCGACGCCGGTATACAGCGCCTTGACGGCCCGGTCGTATTTCCCGGAGCCGACGTTTTGCGCCACGAAGGCGGACATCGCCTGGGAGAACGCCAGCGGCACCAGCATGATGAAGGCGCAGACCTTTTCGGCGACGCCGACGCCGGCGGAAGCCACGACGCCCAGGGAATTGACGATCGCCTGAATGACCAGGAAGGATATGCCCACCAGGAGGTCGGACATGGCAATGGGCAGCCCGAGCCGAACGACCTGGCCCATGAGGGGACGCTTGAAGCGGATGTGTTCCCTCGCCAGCTGGAAGGGCAGTTGCTTCCGCCGAATGAGGATGAGGGAAATGACCACGCTGACTGCCTGTGCCGCGACGGTGGCGATGGCTGCGCCCGCCGCGCCCGTGTGAAGGACGGCGACCAACAACAGATCCCCCGCGATGTTGACCGCGCAGGCGATCGCCACCGTGATGAGGGGCGTGACCGAATCCCCGAGGCCGCGGAAAACGGAGCCGATCAGGTTATAGGCGATGATGACGATCATCCCCATGCCGCAGATGCGCACATAGGCGGCGGTGAGATCGTGGGCGGGAGCCTGCATCACCGTGGCCAGAGCGCCGGCTCCGGGAACGGTCAGCAGCGTCAGGGCCGCGCCGATCGTCCCAAAGAGCGCGATACAGGCCCCGATGGTCGCGCCGCCTTCCCTTGCCTTGCCCTCGCCGATCTGTTGGCCGAGGAGTATGGTGGCGCCCATCGCGAGGCTGGCCACCAGGTTGGTGAGCGTCATCATGATGTGCGCGCCGGTGGCCACGGCGGAAACGTCCGCCTTGTCGGCGAACTGGCCGACGACAAGCAGGTCGACCGCGCCGTACATCGCCTGCAAAAACAGCGCGGCGAGGACGGGGACGGCGAAGCGTATCAGCGGTCCGGCGATCCCGCCGGTAGTGAAGTTTTGATTCTTATCCATGGCCATTTTTCCTGCTCCTATGTTCCGGGTCCGCTCTCAGTCCGCCTTGAAATTCGATATCATGGACAGCATGATCCGGTCCATTTCGTCGCCGTGCTCGCGCTCGTAGCGGGGCTTGCAGATCAGCAGCGCGCCGAACAGCGCGTCCAGTTTGATATCGTTGGCCGGGCACGGCCTGATCCGCCCCGTGGCGTAGAGCTTGTCCCGCAGCAAATCCAGCGTTTGATCCATCAGGGCGGAAGCGCCGGACTCCTCCTTCCCGAGCACGTCCAGCACCGCCAGGTTGGACGAGAAGGACGCGGTCAGTGCCTCGCAGAAGCGCTTGGGATCGTCAAAGAAGTCGCTGAAATAATCCGCACGCTCAAATCCGGCCTCCATCTGGCACCGGATGGTTTTTTGGTATAAATCGAAGATATCCGTGTAGTGCAGGTAGAAGGTGCCCTTGTTGATGCGGGCCTCCCGGGCCAGCTCCACAATGGAGATCTTCTGCAGCGGCTTCTTCGCCAGCAGCGACAGAAAGGCCTGCTCGATGCTCTCCTTCGTCTTGACGACGCGCAGATCCGTCTCATTCATGGCGGCGCCCCCCTTTTTCGGCGTTTCGGGAATACTGAACATCCGTTGAATAATCCCTCACCATCTATTATATCGGGACGTCGGCCAAAATCAAGTAAAGATAATCGACAGACTCATAAAATCCGTTGAATAAACCACAGAACAGTAATAATTGATTATTGAATAATAGAACGCTGTCTATTAAAATACAATCAGTCAATAAAACACAAGGAGGAAACATCCCATGAAGCAGCACGGCAGACGGTTTCTCTCGATGGGCCTGGCGCTCATCATGATCCTCGGCATGCTCGCCGCGGGCGTCGTCGCCCTGGCGGAAGACGACACCACCACCTTCCCCGACGCCTATACCGCGGACCTGGTCGTTCCCACGCTGGATTCCGACGCGGTGGAGGCCAAGGTGGAGGCCCTGATCAACACGATGACCGTGGAGGAGAAGTTCTCGTTCCTGGGCGGCTCCGGCACGGGCATGGAGGGCAACGCCGGCGCGCTGCCGGGCGTGCCGCGCCTGGGCGTTCCGGAAGTGAAGATGTACGACGGCCCCGCGGGCCTGCTGTACCCCGAGGACACCACGAACCCGCCGCAGGAGCAGATGCTGGCCGCCACCTGGAGCGAGGAGATGGCCCGGCTGTACGGCGAGATCGTCAGCGCCGAGAACAAGGAGATCGGCGGCGGCATGATGCTCAGCGCGCAGCTGGACATCCAGCGCGTGCCCCAGTTCGGCCGCACCAAGGACCAGATGGGCGAGGACCCCTACCTGCTGTCCGCGCTGGCGGACGACCTGGTCGCCGGCATGCAGAGCGAGGGCGGCATCGCGGTGCTCAAGCACTTCGCGGCCTTCGCCCAGAACGCGAACCCCGGCTCCAACACCAACGTCGAGGTCTCCGAGCAGGCGCTGCACGAGATCTACCTGCCCGGCTTTGAATCGGCCATCCAGGACGGCAACGCGCTGGGCGTGATGTCCTCCTACAACAAGCTGTACGGCACCTTCGCCTCCGCGAACACCTAC
>CACYET010000021.1 GCA_902773515.1 uncultured Eubacteriales bacterium
GAGGCCACCGACAAGCGGTACTATGTGGAGGCGCGAAAGATCGTGTGATAAACGACGGCACTCCAAAAGCCTTCCCCCCTGGGGAAGGTGGCAGCCCGCAGGGCTGACGGATGAGGTCGATGTGGAACAGCGATGTGACAGTGCGCTGCCCGACCTCATCCGACCTCGCGACGGTGCTTAAGCACCTGCTCGGCCACCTTCCCCAAAGGGGAAGGCTTTTTGTATTTGGGCACGATTAGGAAAACGGAACGTTTTCCGGGTCGGCGACATCCGTAGGATGGCGTCAACAAGCGTTCTTTGTTTACCCTTTTATTCCCGCCAGCAGCAGGATCAGCGGGCTGTTCCAGTAGACGCAGATCTCGTTGGTGGAGTAGCTCTGGTTGTTGTCGATGTAGCACTTGGCCGGGGCCTTGCCCTTGAGCACGCTCATGGCGGTGGGGTCGTGCAGGCCGTTGTCCGGCCCGCCGACCAGCATGCCGGGCATGGCGCGGTGCTTGGCCGCGGACGGGCGGTGGTGCGGGTGCTCCGGGCACTTCGTGCCGAAGCCGGTCACGAAGCAGTAGCCCGTGGCGTTGCGGCCCAGCAGGTAGTCCAGCGAGTTCTGGGCGCGGGCGCGCAGGCTCTCGTCGCCGAGGATGTCCGCCGACAGCGCCAGCAGCGCGCCGGTGTTCGCGATGCCCATGTTGGAGCCCCACTCGTAGTCCATCGCGCGGTCCGCGCCGTAGGGATTGGCCTCGATCAGCGCCAGCGCGTCGCGCAGCGTCGCTTCGAGCTCGCCCCTGGCCGACTGGCGCAGCGCGTCGCCCTCGTCAAGGCCCGCGTCGGTCAGCACGGCCAGGATGCCGTAGGTGCCCACGTCCTGCCAGCCCATGCCACGGCGCGTGCCGCCCGTGGGCATGAACTCGGCGGCGGCTTCGCGGTACTCGGCCTTGCCGGTGGCCTTGGCGAGCTCCGCCGCGGCCCAGAAGTACTCGTCCGCGTCGAAGTCGTCCCCGTACTCGCCGGTCGAGACGCCGAACGGGTTTTTGAAGCCGGGATCGCCGCGGTGCGCGTCGAGGTAGACCCAGGCGCGCTCAGCGGCCTCCAGGTAGCGCGCGGCGTCCTCGGGCCACTGTTCGGCGCAGAGGCGCGAGGCCATCGCCATCACGGCGGCGAAATCGCCGGTGGCGGTGTTGGAGACGGGGCTGACGATCCACTCGCCGCGCTCCTTCTCGGGCATCAGGAAGCCGGGAAAGCCGGCGCCGGTGACCTTGTGGTACACGCCGCCGTCCGCGGCCTGCATCTTCAGCATCCAGTCCAGCTCGAACTTCGCCTCCTGCAACAGGTCGTCCACGCCGTCGCCGCTCTCGGGGATGCCGATGTCGTCGGCGCGCGCGCCGCACCGCTCATAGGCCAGCAGCAGGTCGGCCACGGTCTTGGCCCCGGACACCACGTAGCGGCCGTAGTCGCCGGCGTCGTGCCAGCCGCCCGAGACGTCGATCTTCTCATCGGTGCCGTAGACGGTGGCCAGGTCCGCGTGGCACTCGGGGTGCGCGTAGCGCCCGGCGTGCTCCTCGTCCAGCGCCACGCCGCAGCGCTGCAGGTACAGCATCTTCACCGAGGCGCGGAACAGCTCGCCGTACACGTCCTCGCCGATGGCGAAGTCCGGCGAGGCGAGGCCCTCCGCCTCCACGCGATAGCGGCCGGGGGCGTCGAGGGCGGTGAAATCCGCCACGCGGTTCACCTCGCCCGCGCCGGGGTTGTCGACGGGCGCGGACAGTTCGCCCTCGAAGGCGGTCTCGCCGGTGTCGGCGTTCACCACGCGGAAGGCTTCGGCCGCGGCGGCGTCGGGGAACACGGCGGTCTTGATCGCCCCGGGCATAAAGCCGATCTGGTTGACGCGGATGTCGATGGCGCGGTTTTCCTCATTCACGGAAATCATCTCCTCTTTTTCGGCGAAGGCCCCTGCCGGCATGGCGATCGCCAGCGCCAGCGCGAGAATGAGCCCCATCCGGGCGCGGAAGAAGGCGGGTTTTTTGGCTTTCATGGCGGACAGCTCCTTTCATGTGAAAGTATAGCATATCCATCGCCGCGTGTCTACGGATGCGCGGCGCGGTTTTTTCATTATTATGTTTCCATTAACTCTTTTCAAAGTGGAAATTATATGGTATAATTACATTGTATACTGAGATAGTATCGGTATTTGTAGCAAATTAACGGTTTTGTGTCATTCTCAGACGTTTCCAGCATAAGGTGGTATTCCGGATGGGCCGTTTCGTGTATGCTTCCAACTATTCCCCGACGGGGGATCTGGTGGTCGTGGCGGTGTGCGTCGTCATGCTCATACTGATGCTGTTTTCGTACGTCCGGCGCACGCGCAGCTTTAAGATCTTCCTGGGCATCATCGGCCTGGTGATCCTCGCGGCCAACGCCGACGTGGCCTTCAACATGCTGGCCGCGCGGGGCAGGTCGGAGCTGCTGCCCACGGTGCAGGCGCTTCGCTGCGTCTACCACGCGCTCCTGTTCTTCATCTTCGTCCTCTTTACGATCTACATCGCAGAAGTCACGCGCCTGTCGAGGGAGAAAAAGCGGCTGGCGGCGCTCGGCGCGGTCGGCATATGCCTGATCGTGGTCGCGGTGGACGTCCGGGACACGCTGCTCGGCGTCAACATGACGCTGACGGACGAGGGCCTGGTGTTCCGGGGCCGCGGCGTGTTCTTCTACGGCTACCTGGCCTTTGTCGCGATGCTGATCTCGCTGCTGGCGATGGTGGGCAAGCGGCTGTACCGGCGCGTGATGCTGGGCTTCTACGGCACGATCGCCATGTCGTTTGCGATCCTGCTGGTGCAGCGCCTGTTCGGCCAGTCCTCGTTCACGGTGGCCACGTTCCTCTTCCCGGTCATCGGCATGTTCTACATCATGCACGCCACGCCCTTTGACGCCACGCTGGGCGCGCTCGACGCCCGGGCGATGGAGGACTTGGTGCACTTCAACTTCGAGCACGGGCGGGAATTCCGCTTCCTGAGCCTCTACCTGCGCGCCTTCGACGAGGAGGGCAAGAAGATCCCCGAGGCGCTGCGGGCCACCATCCGCCGCTTCACCACCGAGTTCTTCAAGGGCGCGCTGCTGTTCCAGGTGGGCAAGGGCCACATGATCCTGATCAGCGAGGAGCGCCGCAACCCGAACTATGACAACCGCCTCAGGGAATTCCTCTCCGCCTTCAACGACGCCTACCGGCGCTACCAGCTGGACTACAAGATGGTCATCGGCCGCTCCATCGAAGAGGTAAGCCGCAAGAACGAATACGCGTCCTTCATCCGGGGCATCCACCGCAACATGCCGGACAACACGATCCACTGGATCGCCACGCAGGACATCAAGGACTTCAACGTCAGCGAGTACATCCTGCGCGAGCTGGAGGATATCTACCAAAAGGCCGATTTGAACGACCCGCGCGTGCTGGCCAACTGCCAGCTGGTGTTCAACCTGCAGACCGGCAAGTATGACACCGCCGAGGCCCTGATGCGCCTGCAGCTGGACCAGACGGGCATGGTGTTCCCGGACCAGTTCATCCCGCTGGCGGAGGAGAACGGCTACATCCACGTGCTGACGGAGATCATCCTGAACAAGACCTGCCGGGAGATCCACCGGCTGCTGCAGGAGGGCTACCACGTGGCCCGCGTGTCGGTGAACGTGTCGGCGACCGAGCTCAAGGACGGCGACTTCTGCGACGACGTGACGCACATCATCGAGCACAACGACATCGCCGGCGAGAAGATCGCCATCGAGCTGACCGAGTCGATGACCGACAGCGACTTCATGCTGATGAAGGACAAGATCAGCCAGCTGCGCGGCAAGGGCATCAAGTTCTACCTGGACGACTTCGGCACCGGCTATTCCAACCTGGAGCGCATCATGGCGCTGCCGTTCGACATCATCAAGTTCGATCGGTCGATGGTGCTGGCCTGCGGCGAGAACGAGCGCTCGCACCGCATCGTGCACTCGCTGGCCAACATGCTCTCGGATCTGGAGTACTCCGTGCTGTTCGAGGGCGTGGAGAACGAGAGCGACGAGTCGATGTGCCAGCACATGTTCGCCTCCTATCTGCAGGGCTACAAGTACTCCAGGCCCGTGCCCATCGAGCGCCTGAGCGCGTACTTTGAAAAGGCGGCCTGATTTCCGGCCCCAGCTCAATCATTCGCCCAGTGGACAAAATGTCCGCGCGGTATTATACTATCAACCGGGCCTATGGGGGAGGCCGTGCCTGACGGGCCCGAAGAGACGGCGTTCATGGGGGGACGCTGAAAGGGGAGTATTCCAGTGAATATCAAGGAAGCGCATCGACGCAAGAGGGGCGTTTCGGTGCGCAGGCTCAACTATCTGATGGCGATCATCATGCTGGTGATCTCGGTGCTTCTGCTGTTCGCCACCGTGCGCGCGCACAGCGGCTACAACGCGATGCGCCGGCACACCGACGAGTACATCCACTGGCAGCGCGAGGCGTTTGAGCTTCAGCGCGCCTCGGACTACCTGACCGAGCAGGTGCGCTGCTTCGCGCAGACCGGCAAGCGGGAGTACCTGGACAACTACTTCGAGGAGGCCAACGTCTCCCGCCACCGCGACAAGGCGCTGGAGAGCGTGCGCGAATTCATTGGCGAGAGCGAGGCCTACAGCGCGCTGGTGTCGGCGATGAACGAATCGGTGGCGCTGATGGATCGCGAGTACTACTCCATGCGGCTGACCGTCGCCGCCAACGGGTACGACATCTCCGAGTTCCCGGAGGAGGTCCGGAGGACGGAGCTGAGCGAGGAGGACGCGCTGCTGTCGCCTGAAGAGCAGGCGGAGAAGGCACGGCTGATGGTGTTCGACGACATGTACCACATGAAGAAGGAGGCCATCACCGAGAACGCCAACGAATGCCTGCTGGAGCTGGCGGAAGAGATCGACGCGCGCCAGGAGCAAACGGAGGATGTGCTGAACAACATCCTCGACCGCCAGCGGTTTTTGATCATCATGGCGATCCTGGTGTCGGGCCTGACGATGATCCTGACGCTGCTGCTGGTGATCAGCCCGCTGCTGCGCGCGGTGGTGTACATCCGCGACGACGAGCCCATCCCCGTGAGGGGCTCCAACGAGTTCCAATTCCTGGCCAAGACCTACAACCTGATGTACGAGGCCAACCGGGAGCAGAAGGAACAGCTGGCCTTCGACGCCACGCACGACAGCCTCACCGGCATCTACAACCGCTCGGGCTACGACTTCTTCCTGAAGAACGCCGACTGGGCCACCTCCGCGCTGGTGCTGTTCGACGTGGACAAGTTCAAGCAGGTGAACGACACCTTCGGCCACGAGACGGGCGACCGGGTGCTGGCCCGCGTGGCTCAGATATTGAAGGGGAGCTTTCGCTCGCAGGACTACGTGTGCCGCATCGGCGGCGACGAGTTCGCCGTGATCATGGTGCACGCGACCAACGCGCCGCGCGAGCTGCTGCACAGCAAGGTGGAGCGCATCAACCAGCTCCTCAGGAACCCGGACGGCGACATGCCCGCCGTGCACGTCAGCTGCGGCGCGGCCTACGGCGCCGGCGACGAGGATGTGGAGGAGACCTTCCGCCAGGCGGACGCCGCGCTCTACCGCATCAAGAGCGCCGGCGGCTGCGGCTGCGAGGTCTGCCCGGAATAAGGTTTTTCCAACGTTGCCGGAGCGCGCAACACTCTGCGATAAGGTGGAGAGAAGCGATGAAAGAGAAAGTCGAGCGCCGCAGGGTCGGAGGCGTGTCCGCGAACGCGCTGGTCATGCCCATCGTCGTGACGCTTGCCATACTGCACATCGTGATCATCAGCGTGATCATGATGATCAGCACGTCCAGCGCGAACCTCTCCAGGATCATGCAGAACGCGGGGATCCACACCCAGGACGCCACCAGCCTGCTGGCGGGCTCCAGCCTGCTGTCGGAGACCTCCAGCAACTACGTGCTGATGCCCACCACCGAGCAGGGCGAGGTGAACGTGAACCCGCTGATGTCCTACGCGCAGGAGCTGAACGTGGACCGCAGGCCCGACGACGTGCTGGCGCGCTTCGAGACCTACGACATCCCGGAGGAGGCCATGGCACACATCCGCGAGGCCGCGACCAGCGCCGAGGCCATGATGGACGCGCAGCTGCACGCCATCGAGCTGATGCGCTCGGTGTATCCGCTGCCCGAGGCGGGCCCGCTCACGGCCATTCCCCGCGTGGAGCTGACGGAGGCCGAGAAGGCCATGACCGACGCGGAGAAGACGGCGGCGGCGCACGTGCTGGTGCTGGGCTCGGTGTACGGCATGAACAAGCAGGCGGTCTCGCAGAACGTCAACGCCTGCGTGGAGCAGCTGCAGGCGAACTCCGGGCGGCTGTCTGCGATGGCCTCCAGGCGCGTGGGCATGCTGCGCCAGGTGTTGTGGATCGTCACGCTGACCATCGTGGCCATACTGATCGCCACCTTCGCCACGCTCTACACGCAGATATTGCGCCCGCTGGAGCGCTTCGTGCGCCTGATCCCCGAGGACAGCCCCCTGGACGAAAAGCGCGGCTTCCACGAGGTGCGCATGGTGGCCTCGGCCTACAACGACGTGCTCAACCGCCGCAACGCGCTGGACGACATCCTGCGCTCGGCGGCGGAGACGGACGCGCTGACGAACCTGCCCAACCGCTATCGCTTTGAGCAGTACATGCTGGAGTGGGAGGAGAAGGACTGCCCCGCGGCGGTGCTGCTGTTTGACGTGAACTACCTGAAGCGGACCAACGACACCGAGGGCCACCTCGCGGGCGACCGGCTGATCCGCGCGGCGGCGGAGTGCATCCGCGACTGCTTTGGCGACGAGAGCGAGGGCAACTGCTTCCGCTTCGGCGGCGACGAGTTTGCCGCGGTGGTGAAGCATTGCACGCCCGAGAGCCTGCGCTTCAAGGCGCGGCGCTTCGAGGAGATGCAAAGGGAGCGCGATCTAAGCATCGCCATGGGCTATGCCTACACCGAGGACCTCGGCAAGACCACGCTGCGCGCGCTGCTGGACGAGGCGGACCGCTACATGTACGCCCAGAAGGCGGCCATCCACGAACAGGCTCAGTGAGGGGCTGGCGTCCGGGGGACGAAGCAAGTAAAAGATCCTTCGACTGCGCCTTGCTGACGCGAGGCTCCGCTCAGGATGACAGACGACGCGAAACGTTGTCATCCTGAGCGGAGACGCGCCAGCGGCGCAGTCGAAGGATCTTTTTGAATTTGGGCATGATTAGGAAAACTGAACGTTTTCCGGGTCGGCGGGTTCCGTTGCCGCAGGCTTAGCGAAGCGTTCAGGAACACGTCGACAATCATTACCCCAACAATATCCGGTCGTTGGCAAAGGCTTCGCCGCTGGCCTTCGCGAAGGCGTCCATCAGCATTTCCACCGTCAGGCGCTTCTTCTCCTCGCCCGCGATGTCGAGGATCACGCGGCCCTCGTTCATCATGATCAGGCGGTTGCCGTACTGGATGGCGTCGCGCATGTTGTGCGTCACCATCAGCGTCATCAGGCGGTTTTCCTCCACGATCTGCTTGGATAGCTCCAGCACCTTCGCGGCGGTGCGCGGGTCCAGCGCGGCGGTGTGCTCGTCCAGCAAGAGCAGCTTCGGCTTCCTCAGCGTCGCCATCAGAAGCGTCAGCGCCTGCCGCTGCCCGCCGGAGAGCAGCCCGACCTTCGCCGTCATGCGGTCCTCGAGGCCCAGCCCCAGCGCCGCCAGCTTGTCGCGGTAGGCGGCGCGCTCCTGCCGGGTGATGCCGATCTTCAGCGTGCGACGCTGCCCGCGCCGGGCCGCCAGCGCCAGGTTTTCCTCGATCTGCATCGTGGCGGCGGTGCCGTTCATCGGGTCCTGGAACACGCGGCCCAGCAGGTAGGCCCGGCGGTGCTCCGACAGGCGGGTGATGTCCGCGCCGTCGATGCGGATGCTGCCGCTGTCGATGGGCCACACGCCCGCGATGGCGTTGAGCATCGTGCTCTTGCCCGCGCCGTTGCCGCCGATCACGGTCACGAAGTCGCCGTCCTCCAGGCGCAGGTTCACGCCGTCCAGCGCGACCTTTTCATTGACCGTCCGGGGGTTGAAGGTCTTGCGCACGTCGATCAGTTCAAGCATGGCTCGCGCCTCCCTTCCCGCTGTGCCGCGCCGCCATCGCGCCCTTCCAGTGGGGGATGGCGAGGAACACGGCCACGATCAGCGCGCTCAGCAGCTTCAGAAGGTTCGTGTTCAAGCCCAGCCAGAGCACGATTTGCAGCACGATGTAGTAGATCACCGCGCCGATGGCCACGCCCGCCAGCTTCAGCGCGAAGTTGCGGAACAGCCTCCCGAACATCACCTGGCTGATGATCACGGCGGCCAGGCCGATCACGATCGCGCCGCGGCCCATGTTCACGTCCACGAAGCCCTGGTAGTGCGCCAGCATCGCCGACGACAGCGCCACGATGCCGTTGGAGATCATCAGGCCCAGGATCTTGGCGACGTTCGTGTTGATGCCCTGCGCGCGGCTCATGGCCTCGTTCGCGCCGGTGGCGCGCAGACTGCTGCCCAGCTCCGTGCCGAAGAACCAGTACAGGCAGGCGATCAGCAGCGCCAGGATCAGGAGCGTGGCGAAGATGGGGTTCTCCAGTCCCAGCGCGCGCACGTTGCGCTGGCTGACGATCAGCGGGTACTTCGTCACGTTGATGCCCTGGTTGGCCTTGAAGCCCATGACGGCGAGGTTGATCGAGTACAGCGACAGCTGCGTCAGGATGCCGGAGAGGATGGGCGGGATGCCCATGACGGTGTGGAAGATGCCGGTCACCAGGCCCGCCAGCATGCCGGCCACGATTGCGCACAGCAGCGCGACCCACACGTTGCAGCCGCCCAGCATCAGCATCACGCACACCGCACCGCCGGTGGCCATGCTGCCGTCCACGGTCAGGTCCGCCAGGTCGAGCACCCTGTAGGTGATGTACACCCCGATGGCCATGATGCCCCAGATCAGCCCCTGGGCCACCGCCCCGGGAAGGGCGTTCAATAACGAAGTAACATTCAAGGTTGGTCCCTCCATATGATATGGAATTGACGTATTGAGGGAAAGCGCTCTGCTGTTTCGCATGATCGTTCCAAAATGTTCAGATTCTTCGACTCCGGCTGCGCCTCCGCTCAGAATGACACGGTTCCGGGTCGTATGTCATCCTGAGCGGAGCGTTAGCGAAGTCGAAGGATCTGTACGATGGTCGACCCGCTATGCTGACGTTATTCGGCAATCGCCACGTAGTCCGCGGGGATCTCCACGCCCAGGAGCTCGGCCAGCTCGGCGTTGTACTCCTTGGTGACGTTCGGGGCGAATTGCACGTCCATCGTCGCCACGTCCGCGCCGTTGGCCAGCACTTCGTAGGCCATCTCGCCGGTGGCGTAGCCCAGGTCGTAGTAGCTGATGGACAGCGTCGCCACGCCGCAGCCCTTGCAGATGCCTTCCTCGCCGGCGATGACCGGTTTCATGGCGGGCTCCACCACGTTGCGGATGGCTTCGGTGCAGGAGGCGGCGGTGTTGTCGGTGGGGATGTAGATGACGTCGCTGCCGTCGCAGGCGCGCTGCGCCACGGACGCCACGTCGTTGGAGTCGGCGAAGGTGAACTCCGCGCATTCATAGCCCATCTCGGTCAGATACCCGGTGATCACGTCCACCTGGTACTTGCTGTTCGGCTCGGCGGAGCAGTACAGCAGGCCCACGGTCTTGGCGTCGGGGAACAGCTCGTTCAGCATCGCGGCCTGCTGATCCAGCGGGGCCAGGTCGCTGGTGCCGGAGACGTTGACGCCCGTCGCGCCCGTCCAGTCGTCGATGTCCAGCGCGGTGGCGTAGTCGGTGACGGACGTGCCCAGGATCGGGATGTCGCCGGTGGCGGCCACGGCGGCCTGCAGCGCGGGCGTGGCGTTCGCCATGATCAGGTCCACGCCGTTGGACACGAACGTGTTGGCGATCGTGGAGCAGGTGTTGGAGTCGCCGGAGGCGTTCTGCACATCAAAGCTGACGGCATCGCCCAGCTTCTCGGTCAGCGCGTCCTGGAAGCCCTGGGTGGCGGCGTCCAGCGCGACGTGCTGCACCAGCTGGCACACGCCCACGGTGTAGCTCTCCTCAGCGACGGCGGCCATGCCCATGCACAGCAGGGCGGCGATCAAAACGGCAAGTATTTTCTTCATAGCGGGATTCCTCCTCTGGCAGTATGTATCATAAAAGCGGCCCTCCCATCCGGGAGAGCCGCCTCGATGAACTCCTTTGTTCAAACGGCGCGCCTCTCGCGGACGTTACTTCGCGCAAACCAGTAGCCAAAAAAGACAGAGCGCAGGGCGAAGGTAAATCGCGCTGCGCGGGCATTGGAACGGGACATGGCCGGGACCATGGCGGCGTGGGAGGCGGACAGGCTGCGGCAAACTTCGCGCTTCATGTCGTTTCCCACCTCTCCCGTGTATTTGCAAAAAATTATAGCACCGATTCGGGATTTGTCAATCCGCGTTGCCCTGCTAAAGCGTTAAATAAGGATTAAGATTCGCAAAGCAAGATGAGGATAGATTCTTCGCTTCGCTCAGAATGACAGGCTGGCTTCGGGTGTCATTCTGAGCGGAGCGAGCCGCAGGCTTGCGAAGCGAAGAATCTTATCCCTTATTGCGCCTGCACGGCGGTGGCCGCGATCGTGTTCACGATGTCGAGCACCGAGCAGCCGCGCGACAGGTCGTTGCAGGGCTTCGCCAGCCCCTGCAGCACCGCGAAGGCCTCCGCCCCGGCCACGCGCTGGGTGATCTTGTAGCAGATGTTGCCGGCCTGCAGGTCCGGGAACACGAGCACGTTCGCGCGGCCCGCCACGGGGCTTCCCGGGGCCTTCGACGCGCCGACCTCCGGCACCAGCGCGGCGTCGGGCTGCATCTCGCCGTCCAACACGAGGTCGGGCGCGATCTCGTGCGCAAGGGCGACGGCCCGCTGCACTTTCTCCACCAATTCGTGCTTCGCGCTGCCCTTCGTGGAGAACGACAAGAGCGCCACGCGCGGCTCGTCGAAGCCGCACAGCCTGCGGGCGGTGTCGGCCGCGGAGACGGCGATCTGGGCCAGCTCCTCGGCGGTGGGGCAGGGGACGACCACGCAGTCGGCGTACACCAGCAGCCCGTCCTCGCCGAGCGACTTGTTCTGGCACTGGATCAGGAAGCTGGACGACACCACGCGCACGCCCGGGGCCGTCTTGATGATCTGCAGCGCGGGGCGCAGCATGTCGCCGGTGGTGTGCGTCGCGCCGGACACCAGCCCGTCGGCGTCGCCCTCGCGCACCATCAGCACGCCGTGGTACATCGCGTCCCCGACCAGCCGCGCGGCCTCCTCGCGCGTCAGCCCCTTCGACTTGCGCAGCTCGTAGAGCGCGTCGGCGTAGGCGGGGGAACGGGGGTCGGCCGCCGGGTCGACGATTTCGACGCCCGTTAGGTCCGCGCCGACCTCCCGCGCGACGGCGGCGATCCTCCCGGCCTCGCCCAGCAGCACCGGCCGCGCGAGGCCCTCCCGCGCCGCCTGCGCCGCGGCCTGCACGGTGCGGGGCTCGTCGCCCTCCGGCAGGACGATCGTCTGGACGTCCGCGCGCGCCCTGGCGTAAATTCGCTCCATCATGGTCATGGTTCAACCCTCCTCACAGCCCGATGTCCCCGAATCCCTGCCACACCGGCTTCCCGGTGTACGTCAGCGGCTCGACTTCCCCGCACGCGGCCTTCAGCGCGCCGCGGGCGAGCGCCTCCTGCTCCATCTCGCCGGGGTAGACGGCGATCGGGGCGATCCACCCGCAGCGCTCGCGGATGCCCTCGGCGACGTCGCCGAAGCGCATCAGCCCGCCGGTGAGCAGGATCGCGTCCACCTGTCCGCACAGCACGGCGCTCATCTCGCCGATCATCTTGCAAATCTGGTAGATCATCGTGTTCCACACCAGCGACGCCTTCCGGTCGCCCGCGTCCACCTGCGCGTGGATGGCGTCGGAGTCGGACGTGCCGAACAGGCTGACGAACCCGCCCGCGCGCGAGCAGAGCAGCCGCGCCTCATCGAGCGTGTGGCTTTCCAGCCAGTCCAGCAGCGCCAGCGCCGGCACCGTGCCGATGCGGGTGGGCGTGAACGCGCCCTCGCCGTCGGCGCCCATGTTGCCGTCCACCATGCGCCCGCGGTCGTGGGCGGACACGGTGATGCCGCCGTCGATGTGGGCCACGATGAAGCGGCAGTCCTCGTAGCGCCGGCCCAGTTTTTCGGCGTGGGCCTCGGCCACGGCCTTCTGGTTCAGCACGTGGCTGTGGCTGACGCGGTAGACGCCCCGGATGCCGGTCAGGCGGGCGTATTCGCCGTACTCGTCCACGTTGGTGGGATTGAGGGTGTAGGCCTCCTTGCCGTACTCGCAGGCGAACTGCCAGGCCAGCATCACGCCCAGCTTGGCCGGATGCTCGCTGCCGCCCACGGCGGCCACGGTGTCGTCGAACAGCTTTTGGTCGATCCGCGTCACGCCGCCGGGCTGGGTGCAGGCGCTGCCGCCGCGGCCCACGAACACGTCGATATCGCGCGGGTCCACGCCCTCCTCATGCAGCATGTCCAGGATCACGCGGTAGCGGAACGGCATCTGGTCGTTCACGTGGGGATACTTGAGCAGCTCCGGCGCGTCGTGGAACAGGCTGCGCTCGAACAGCGCAGTCTCGTCCTCAAACAGGCTGACCTTCGTGGAGGTCGAGCCGGGGTTGATGACCAGCAGCTTGTACTTTCGGCAGTTGTCGCTCATGGGAACGCCTCGCTTTTCGGTGATGTGATAAAGTATAGCACACGCGGGGGCGTTGGGATGTAAAGAGTAGGATAAAAGAAAGGCCGGGGAAGCGGATCGTTGTGGCGATCCGCTTCCCCGGTCCATGTTTGCGACGCGCCTACAGGAAATCCTCCCGCATCGGCGCGAACACGTCCAGCAGCGCGCCCGCCTCCAGGCAGAGCGTGCCGTGGGGGACGTCCGGGGCGAAGGCGAGGGTGTCGCCCGGACCGACCTCCGCGTCCTCGCCGTCCACGGTGAAGCGGAAGCGCCCCGAGAGCACGTAGGTGTTCTGGCGGTGGGGATGGGTGTGCGTCGCGCCGACGCCGCCGGCCTCGAAGTGGACCTCGACGATCATCAGCCCGTCGGTGTGCGCCAGCACCCGGCGCGACACGCCGCCGCCCAGGTCGTTCAGCGGGGCGTCCCTGTGGTAAACGATGTTCGCATTCATTTGGAATGACCTCCTTGTTTTCCCGCGCTACAGCTTCTTGGCCTTCGCGCCCATGTGCTTTTCGATCAGCGCCCACAGCGCGTCCGGCCCGGCGTCGGCCTGGCCGTCGGGCAGCAGGAACGCCCGCGCGGCGTTCACGTACAGGTACACGCAGCCCCGCGCGCGGAACGCCGCCTGCACGTCCTTCCAGGGCACGCTCAGCGGGGCCTCCTCCTTCTGGTCGTTGACGACGTTCACGCCCTCGCGGTCCAGCCGCACGGTGTACACGCGCCGCGGCGGCTTCAGCCTGTGGCGCTCCACCTGCAGGTTCACCTGCGAAAAGAAGCTGCCGAAGTACACCAGCGGCAGGCCCAGACCCACGGCCAGCAGCACCGCCGCGATCATGCCGGACTGCTCCTTGCGCGTGAGCAGCGCGACGAACGCGAACGCGACCAGGATCAGCGCGAACACCACGGGCCGCACCCACTTCTTGCGCAGCCGGAGCATGTCGAAGCGGCAGAAGCGCCGGAAGGTCCTGGCGTCCAGTACGACGCGCACGGTGATTTCGTGGTTCATGCGATACCTCCAGTGGAATGTGGCGGGGCAGGGGAGCTCACGGCTCCCTGTTCCCGGACAGCTCCAGCTTCACGCCGCTCTGCGACCGCTCCGCACAATCGCTGGGGCTGATGCCGTAGGCCTGCCGGAAGGCCCGGTAGAAGGCGCTGTAGTCGGAAAAGCCGCACTCGTGGCAGCTCTCGGTGATGCCCGCGCCGTGGCTGATCATCATGTAGGCGGCGTCCAGCCGCTTGCGCCGGATGCACTCCGCCGGGGTCATGCCCGTGACCAGCTTGAACTGGCGGGTGAGCGTGTTTTTGTCCATGAAGAACTGCTCGGCCAGCGCCGACACGCTCAGCGGGTCCTTCAGGTGGGTGGAGATGTGGTCGTACACGGCCAGGATCTCCTTGTAGCGCTGCGCGCCGCGGCGGGGCAGCGCGCCGGTGGCGCTGGAGAACACGCGGCTGATGTGGATCAGCAGCTGCGCCACCACCAGCCGGTTCAGCGTGGCGCTGTCCATGTCGTTCAGCTGCTTTTCGTGCAGCAGCGAGAAGATCAGCCCGACCATCAGCTCGTAGGTCTCCGGGTCCGGGGTGATCTGGTTGTGGCCGCGCAGGTCCGCCGGCGCGAGGTGCCGAAAGCGCGGCAGCGCGCCGGTGAGCGATTCCACGAAGCCGGGGTTCAACCAGAGCACGAACCGCTCCACCACCAGCCCCGGCGTCGATACGTCGGAGTAGTGCACCTGCCCCGGCGCGATCAGCACCACCATGCCCGGCCCGAGCCGGAAGCGGTGGCCGTCCACGATGTAGCTGACGCCTTCGGTGC
Source organism: uncultured Eubacteriales bacterium (assembly GCA_902773515.1). Taxonomy (GTDB): domain Bacteria; phylum Bacillota; class Clostridia; order Christensenellales; family Aristaeellaceae; genus UBA2862. The sequence continues at coordinate 14,605 of CACYET010000021.1, forward strand.
GGGGGAAGTAGATTTCGTAGAAGTCGTGGGAGTGGGGCGTGATGAAGCCGGGGGCGGTGTCGATGCGGTGGAAGATCTCAAAATCGTCCTGCTGCATGACCTGACGGACATCAAACGGCGAAACATAGGACAAATTCATCCGCGCTCCCCCCTCTCTTTGTCTATCATTATACTAAAAGTTGATGTTTTTTGCAATGTTCCTAGTGAAAAAACCATAGACTTTGAATAAAAAATGTGATTAAATATTATCAACAGAGTTAACCCGGCTGCAACATGCGGGCGACGAAAGCGCCCATCCCGCGAATCCAATGCGGCAAAGTACCGCTGGAATATTTTAAAGGAGGAATCCCTCAATGAAGAAGCTGTTTAGCATCGTTCTCGTGCTGGCGCTGGTCCTGGCCTTCTCCGCGGCCCTGGCCGAGCCTGTGACCCTGACCTACGCTGAGGTCAACCCCGTGGAAGGCACCGTCGTCGGCGACGTGGCCCTGGCCTTCAAGGATAAGCTGGAAGAGCTGTCCGGCGGCGAAGTGCTGGTCGACATCCAGGCCTCCGGCGTCATGGGCGATGAGAAGACCGTCCTGGCCAACATCCTCGGCGGCGACACCTCCGTGGACATCGTCCGCATCTCCGCCTTCGCGCTGAACCAGTACGGCGCCAAGAAGAGCGTCTTCCTGACCCTGCCCTATGTGTTCACCAGCGAGGATCACTATTGGAAGTTCGTCGAGAGCGACCTGGCCAAGGAAATGCTGGCCGAGTCCAAGGAAGTCGGCCTGCCCTTCAACGGCCTGGCCTACGGCGAGGAGGGCTTCCGCCACTTCTTCTCCAAGACCGAAGTCAAGACCATCGAGGACCTGAAGGGCCTGAAGATCCGCGTGTCTGACGACCCGATCATGACCGGCATGATCGCGGGCCTGGGCGCCGCCTTCACCCCCGTCTCCTTCGGCGAGCTGTCCAACTCCTTCCAGGAGGTTGCTCCCTACATGATCAAGGACGGCCACACCCTGGGCACCATCGAGCTGATCGCCACCGACGCCGCCCTGGCCAAGCTGACCGACGACCAGAAGGCCATGGTCCAGGAGGCCGCCGACTACGCGATGCAGGTCTGCAAGGAGTCCGTCACCGCGAAGCAGGCCGAGGCCGAGCAGAAGCTGATCGACATGGGCTGCACCGTGACCGAGGTCGAGGACAAGACCCCCTGGCAGGAAGCCACCAAGGCCGTGCTGGAGGAGAACATCGCCGGCATGGAGGAGATCTACGACGCGATCGTGGCCCTGCAGTAATCCTCTGAAATAACAGATACCCAACGAACCCGTCGGGGGCGCAGGGCTTGACCCCTGCGCCCCCGATTGTCGTGCGCCGAACCTCGCGCGCCGACCCCTTCAATACCCCTGACGAGGAGGCCTCCAAAATGCCTGCCATTTTCCAAAAGCTGGAAAAGATCAAGCCCGTCTACGACTGGGCCTACAAGATCATACTCTTCATCTGCAAGCTGCTGCTGATCGCGGATATCATCATCACCTCCATCACCGTGGCCGGGCGCTACTTCCCGTTCTTCACCGCGCCGCACTGGGGCGAGGAGATGGTGCTGACCCTGATGGTCTACATGGCCGTGCTCTCGGCCACGCTGGCCATCCGCAAGCGCAGCCACATCCGCATGACGGCCTTTGACAAGTACCTGCCCCCCAAGGTCCTCACGGTGCTGGACCTGATCGCCGACGTGGCCGTGCTGGCGCTGGGCGTGGTGCTGCTCATCGAGGGCGCGAAGGTCGTCAGCCCCACCGGCAACATCGCCAAGTTCGCCAAGTACTCCTCCCTGCCCAAGCTGAGCCAGATTTGGATGTACCTGCCCGTGCCGGTCGCCGGCGTCGGCATGATCATTTTTGAGCTGGAGCAGGTGTTCCAGCACATCGAAGAACTGATGATCCCCAACGCGCGAAAGGAGGCCCAGTGATATGAGCGGCGAATCCCTTTCCACCCTGATCCTGCTGGGCAGCTTCCTGCTCATGGTGTTCCTGCGCTTCCCGATCGCCTATTCCGTGGGCATCTCCACGGTGCTCTGCCTGCTCTCGATGGGCCAGAACCTGTCGGTCCTGCCGATGCAGATGGTCAAGGGCGTGTGGTCGTTCAGTCTGATGGCCGTGCCCTTCTTCATTACGATGGGCGTGCTGATGGGCTCCGGCGGCATCTCCGACAAGCTGATCGCGCTGGCGAACAGCCTGGTCGGCTGGATGCGCGGCGGCCTTGCGATGGTGAACATCGTCGCCTCCTACTTCTTCGGCGGCATCTCCGGCTCGGCCAGCGCCGATACCGCGTCGCTGGGCTCGATCCTGATCCCGATGATGGTGGACCAGGGCTACGACGTGGACTTCTCCACCGCCGTCACCATCACGTCCTCCTGCGAGGGCCTGCTGGTGCCCCCGAGCCACAACATGGTCATCTACGCCACCACGGCGGGCGGCATCTCCGTCGGCGCGCTGTTCATGGCGGGCTACCTGCCCGGCGCGATCCTGGCGCTGAGCCTGATGATCGGCTCCTACATCATCTCCGTCAAGCGCAACTATCCCAAGGGCGAGCGGTTCTCCCTGAAGGGCTTTTTGAAGCAGCTGGGCACCTCGTTCTGGGCGCTGGCCGCGATCCTGATCGTGGTCGTGGGCGTGGTCGGCGGCGTGTTCACGGCCACCGAGTCCGCCGCCATCGCGGTCATCTACTCGCTGATCGTGTCCGTGTTCATCTACAAGGGCCTGAACTGGAAGGGTGTGTGGAAGAGCTTTGAGCAGTGCATCGACACGCTGGCCATCGTGCTGATCCTGATCGCCATGTCCGGCGCGTTCGGCTACTGCCTGACCAACCTGCGCGTGCCCGCGAAGGCCGCCGCGCTGATCACCGGCGTGTCCTCGAGCCCCGTCGTGATCGCGCTGCTGCTGAACCTGATCCTGCTCATCCTGGGCATGATCATGGACATGGCGCCGATCATACTGATCGCGACGCCCATCCTGCTGCCGGTCGCGCGCGATGTCTGCGGCATCAGCGCCATCCAGTTCGGCGTCATGGTGGTGCTCAACTGCGGCATCGGCCTGCTGACACCGCCCGTCGGCGCGGTGCTGTTCATAGGCTCCGCCGTGGCCAAGCGCCCGATGGAGAAGGTCGTCAAGGCCACGCTGCCCTTCTACCTGTGCATGCTGGCGGCGCTGCTGCTGATCACGTTTATCCCGCAGATCTCCCTGTGGCTGCCCAGCCTGTTCGGCTACGCCATACAGTAAAAAACAGAGTGGACGAACGGAGTGAAACTATGAAAATGACATTCAGGTGGTACGGCTCGAAGTCGGACCCGATCCCGCTGAAATACGTGAAGCAGATCCCCGGCATGACGGGCCTGATGGGCCTGCTGGACAAGCCCGCGGGCGTGGACTGGCCCGAGGACGAGTTCAGGGCGCTGGTCGACGAGGTGCACGCCGCCGGGCTGGAGCTGGAGGTCATCGAGAGCGTGAACGTCCACGAGGACATCAAGCTCGGCCTGCCCTCCCGCGACGAATACATCGCCAACTACATCTCCACGATCAAAATGCTGGCCCGCAACGGCGTGAAGGTGATCATCTACAACTTCATGCCCGTGTTCGACTGGCTGCGCACCGACCTGGCCCGCGTCATCCCCGAGGACGGCTCCAACAGCCTGTACTTCGACGAGAAGGACCTGGGCGAGATGGGCCCGCTGGAGATCGTGCGCCGCACCGCCGAGAACAGCCAGGGCTTCTCGCTGCCCGGCTGGGAGCCGGAGCGCCTGGCGCTGCTGGAGAAGACGCTGAAGCAGTACGAGGGCATGACGGGCGACGGCCTGCGCGCGAACTACAAGTACTTCCTCGACGCCGTGATCCCGGTGTGCGAGGAGGCGGGCGTGCGCATGGCCTGCCACCCGGACGACCCGGCCTGGCCCATCTTCGGCCTGCCGCGCATCGCCCACAGCCAGGCGGACTTTGACAAGATCGTCGCCCTGCACGACAGCCCGGCCAACACCGTCTGCCTGTGCACCGGCAGCCTGGGCTCCAACCCCGACAACGACGTGGTGGCCTGCATCCGCCACTTCGGCCAGATGGACCGCATCGGCGCGATGCACGTGCGCAACGTGAAGTTCCTGGGCCACCACCACTTCCGCGAGGCCGCGCACCTGTCCTCCACCGGCGACCTCGACATGTACGCCATCATGAAGGCCGTCTACGACACCTGCCCGGACACCTACGTGCGCCCTGACCACGGCCGCATGATCTGGGACGAGGTGGGCCGCCCCGGCTACGGCCTCTACGACCGCGCGCTGGGAGCCACTTATCTCAACGGATTGTGGGAAGCGATTGAAAAGAATTGAGGGAGTAGGGAGTAGGCAGTAGGGAGTAGGAAATGTGGCTGTCGCCAATACACAGTTTTGCTTGGCAGACAGTTATTCCGCTTCGGTGCTGAAATCCGAGACGACCCCTTTCACTAATCCTACTCCCTACTCCCTACTGCCTACTCCCTGAACAAGGAGGAATCTTCATGATACTATCCTATAACGGCCTTCAGGCCCGCGAAGACTGGGAAGCGGCGGGCGTGAAGCTGCCGAAGCACGACTGGAAGGCCATGGTGGCCGAGACCGAGCAGAATCCCGTCTGGGTGCACTTCGGCGCGGGCAACATCTTCCGCATCTTCGTGGCGGGCCTGATGCAGCGCCTGCTGGACGCGGGCGAGGCGAAGGCCGGCATCGTCGCGGTGGAGACGTTCGACAGTGAGGTGATCGAGCGCATCTACAAGCCCCACGACAGCATGACGCTGGCCGTGAGCCTGCTGGCGGACGGCGGCATCGACAAGTCCGTCGTGGCCTCGATCGCGAAGGGCGTGCTGGCGGCGGAGCCCGAGGGCATGGAGGCGCTCCGCGCCATCTTCCGCAAGCCGAGCCTGCAGATGCTCTCGTTCACCATCACCGAGAAGGGCTACGCATTGAGGGACATGAAGGGCGATCTGACGCCGGTCGCCGCGCGCGACATCGAAGCCGGTCCCGCCGCGCCGAAGCACGCGATGGGCGTCGTCGCCGCGCTGCTGCTTGAGCGCTTCAACGCCGGGGGAACGCCCGTCGCCGTCGTCAGCATGGACAACTGCTCGCACAACGGCGAGAAGCTGAAGGCGGGCGTGACAGAGATGGCCCGCGAGTGGCTGAAGCGCGGCTTCGTGCCCGCGGAATACGCCGCCTGGCTCGAGGACGAGGCGAAGGTCTCCTTCCCGTGGAGCATGATCGACAAGATCACGCCGCGCCCCGCCGAGGCGGTGGAGAAGCAGCTGGCGGCGCTGGGCATCGAGGACATGGCGCCCATCGTCACCGAGAAGCACACCTACATTGCGCCGTTCGTGAACGCCGAGGCCCCGCAATACCTGGTGGTCGAGGACCGCTTCCCCAACGGACGCCCGGCGCTGGAGAAGGCCGGCGTGTACATGACGGACCGCGACACCGTGAACATGACCGAGCGCATGAAGGTCACCACGTGCCTGAACCCGCTGCACACGGCGCTGGCCGTGTACGGCTGCCTGCTGGGCTATGAGAAGATCTGCGACGAGATGAAGGACGCGGAGCTGACGGAGCTGATCCGGCGCATCGGCTACGTGGAGGGCCTGCCGGTGGTCACCGACCCGAAGATCCTCTCCCCGAAGGCGTTTATCGACGAGGTCGTCACCCAGCGCCTGCCCAATCCCTTCATGCCGGACACGCCGCAGCGCATCGCCTGCGACACCAGCCAGAAGGTGCCGATCCGCTTCGGCGAGACGATCAAGAGCTACGCGGCGGACCCCGACCGCGACCCCGCGACGCTGGAGGCCATCCCGCTGGCCATCGCCGGGTGGCTGCGCTACCTGCTGGGCGTGGACGATGCGGGCGATCCGATGCCCGTCAGCCCCGACCCGATGCTGCCGATGCTGCAGGAGGCGCTCGCCGGCATCGAGCTGGGCAGGCCCGAGAGCGCGGGCGACAAGCTGGACGCGCTGCTGTCCAACCCCAACCTGTTCGGCATGAGCTTGATCGAGGCCGGGCTGGGCGAAAAGATCACCGGCTATTTCAGGGAGCTGATCGCCGGACCCGGCGCGGTGCGCGCGACGTTGAAAAAGAACCTTCGACTGCGCTGACGCTTCGCTCAGGATGACAAAAAGGCGCGCGTCCGTGTCATTCTGAGCGCAGCAAAGAATCTTTCATCTCAAACCATCAGAGAGGAAAATCGCTATGCTGAATCTGAAATTGAAGCCCGCGAACCTGTGCAAGTACGACGCGGTGTCGCTGG
>CACYET010000022.1 GCA_902773515.1 uncultured Eubacteriales bacterium
GCGGTGGTCGAGGCGCAGGCGGTGCGCGCCGACGATGTAGAGCCGGTGCGTCTCCATCAGGTCGTACACCTGCGTGACCGACCCGGCGGTGCTGTTCTCCACCGGCAGTATGCCATAGCGGCACATGCCCTTCTCCACGGCGCTGAACACGCCCTCGAAGCTGTCAAAGTAGAGGATATCCGGGTAGGGGAACAGGCGCTCGCAGGCCTGCTGGGCGTAGGCGCCCTCCGCACCCTGGCACGCCACCAGCGCGTGCTCCGGCAGGCGCTTGCCCTCCGTCTCGGCCACGGCGCGCGCGAGCTCTTTGACCAGCGGGCTCTGCTGCCCGAACACCGAGGCCTGGCAGCTTCGGCTCAGGTCGAAGATCTGGTTGTACAGCGCGCGCACGTAGGGGGCGTTCGCGTCCCCGGCCTTCGCCGTCAGCCGGTTCACGATGGCGCGCTCGCGGGCGTGGTCGCGGATGGGCATGCCGGTCTGCTGCTTGGCCTCGGCCACGGCGCGGGCGCAGTCCATGCGCCTGGCGAACAGGGCGGTCAGCTCGTCGTCGATGGCGTCGATATTTTTGCGGATTTCGTTCAGTTCCATGTGTTTTCTCCTTCCAGCATCATATCCAGCGCGACGCACGCCACGACGGCCTCCACGACGGGCACGGCGCGGGGCACGACGCAGGGGTCGTGGCGGCCCTGGACGGTCAGCTCCGCGTCTTCCATCCGCGAGAGCGACACCGAACGTTGCCCGAGCGCGATCGAGGGCGTGGGCTTGAACGCGGCGCGGACCACCAGCGGCATGCCGGTGGTGATGCCGCCCAGCGCCCCGCCGCAGCGGTTGGTCTCGGTGACGACGCGACCATCCTCCACCCTAAAGGCATCGTTGTTGTCGCTGCCGCGCAGGCCGGTGGCGGCGAAGCCCGCGCCGAATTCCACGCCCTTCACGGCGGGGATGCCGAACAGCGCCCTTGCCATGCGGTTCTCCACGCCGTCGAACATGCCGTCGCCCAGCCCCGCGGGCAGGCCCGTGGCGAAGCACTCCACCACGCCGCCCACGGAGTCGCCCGCGTCCCGCGCCGCGCGGATGGCGTCGGCCATGCGCCGCGCGGCCTCGGCGTCCAGGCAGGGAAGACCGCCTTGCGCGATGGCGTCCAGCGGGGGACGGGCGAAGTCGCAGGGCGCGTCTACGATGTCGGCGACGCTCTGTATCCGCGCCCGCACGCGCACGCCGCGCGCCTCGAGCAGCTGCATGGCCAGCGCCCCGGCGAAGCACAGCGGCGCGGTGAGCCGCCCGGAGAACTGCCCGCCGCCCCGGATGTCGTTGTGGCCGTTAAACTTCACGGCGGCGGCATAGTCGGCGTGGCCGGGCCGTGGCACGTCGCGCAGGGCGTCGTAGTCCCGGCTGCGGGCGTCGGCGTTTTCGATCACGGCGGTCAGCGGCGCGCCGCAGGTCTCGCCGCGCTCGTTGAGGCCCGCGATGATCCTCGGCGCGTCCGTCTCGCGGCGCGGGGTGGACAGGTCGTCCTTCCCGGGCGCGCGGCGCGCCATGAACGCGCGGATCGCCTCCATGTCCGGCGCGATCCCGGCGGGGATGCCCTCGATCACCGCGCCGATCATCGGCGAATGGCTCTGGCCGAATACGGTCACGCGGTACTTACTGCCCAGTGTGTTCGACATGGACCCGACCTCCCAAACTGGCGTAGTCCCGGAAGAAGTCCGGGTAGGATTTATCGACGGCCTCCGCCCCGAGGATGCGCACGGGGCGGTCGGCGGTGGCGGCGGCGACGGCGGCGGCCATCACGATGCGGTGGTCGTTCGCGCCGTCCACGGTGCGCGTCTCCGCGTCGCAGGGCTCGGGCGAGCCGCCCTCGATGACGAGCCCGTCCTCGGTGATCTCCGCCCTGTGGCCCAGCGCTTCGAGCATCGCGGCGGTGGTCGCCAGGCGGTCGCTCTCCTTCAGGCGCAGACGCGCCGCGCCGGTGATCTGTGTTACCTGGGGAAGCGACGCCGCGGCGACGGCCAGCGCGGGCACCAGGTCCGGCACGTCCCCGGCGTCGATGCGCGCCCGGCCGAGCAGCCGGACCACGGCGCGGTCGCCCTGCGCGCTGGCGGGATCGAGGCCCTCTACGCGAATCTCCGCCCCTAGGGCGTTCGCCGCGTGCCAGAAGGCCGCCGCGGACCAGTCGCCCTCCGCCTCGACCGTCCCCGGAGAATGGTAGCGCTGGCGTCCGGGGATCTGCCAGCTGCCTTCCGCGGGCTCGACGGCGATGCCGAACCGACGGAGCACCTCCAGCGTCATGGCCACGTAGGACGCCGATTGCAGCGGCGTCGTGAGCGCGATTGCGCTGTCCTCGTCCAGCAGCGGCAGCGCGAACATCAGCCCCGTGACGTACTGGCTGGACACGTCCCCCGGCAGCGTCCAGCGCCCGCCCGATATCGGCCCGCTCAGACGCATCGGCAAGAGGTCATTGTCGATCCTCGCGCCGTGCGCGCGCAGCGCATCCGTCAGCGGCGCGTTCGGGCGCAGGGGCAGCCGCCCGTGGCCGACCACCCGGACATCGCCGCCCAGCGCGCAGGCCACCGGCAGCAGGAAGCGCAGCGTGGAGCCGCTCTCGCCGCAGTCCAGCTCAGCGTCCGCCTCATACTTTGTCGGGATGGGGGTGACTTCGATCACGTCCCCGTCTCGGCGGATGCCCGCGCCCAGCGCCGCGAGGCAATTCAGCGTGGCCTCGATGTCGCGGTTCAGGGCGCTGACGCGCACGGCGGTGGGGGTGTCGGCCAGCGCGGCGGCGATCAGTAGGCGGTGGGCGGCGGACTTCGACGCCGGGACGCGCACCGTGCCCGCCAGCTTCGCGGGCGTGACGACGACGTTCATAGTTCCAATGCCTCCTGCATGTCGAGCGCGACCTCGAAGCAGCGCGGCAGGTCGGCCACGGGGATCTTCCTGAGGACGCACCTGCCGACGGCCTCCGGCAGCACCAGCGTGATGAAATCGCCCGAGCGCTTCTTGTCGGCGAGCGCGGCCCGGGCCAATGCCTGAGCGCCGAAGTCGCAGCGCGTGGGCAGACCGTTGGCCCTGAGGCACGCGGCCAATCGGCGGATTATGGCCTCCGGGCAGCCCGCGACGGCGGCGGCCATCAGCATGCCGACGCCCACGGCCTGCCCGTGCAGCAGCTTCAGCCCGGAGCAGACCTCGATGGCGTGGCCGAACGTGTGGCCGAGGTTCAAGAAGGCGCGGTCGCCGCGGTCGAACTCGTCCCCGGCCACCACGTCGCGCTTGTAGGCCACGCAGCGCGCGACGACCTCCTCGACCTGATTCAGCCAGTCCCCGCCCGCGAGCAGGTCGAACAGCGCCTCGTCGCTGAGCACGCCGCACTTGATCGCCTCCGCCGCGCCGTTGGACAGCTGCAGCGCGGGCAGGCCCCGAAGCACGTCGGTGTCGGTGATCACCAGGCTCGGCTGGTGGAACGCGCCGACCATGTTCTTGCCGAACGGCATGTCCACGGCGGTCTTGCCGCCCACGGACGAATCCACCGCCGCCAGCAGCGTGGTGGGGATCTGCACGAAGCGGATGCCCCGGCAGAAGATCGCCGCGGCGAAGCCCGCCATGTCGCCGGTCACGCCGCCGCCCAGCGCCACCACGAGGTCGCTGCGAGTGAGGCCCGCCTCGCCCATGGTGCCGAGGATGTCGGCGAGCGTGTCCAAATTCTTGTGGGCCTCCCCGGCGGGGAAGGCGAAGCGCGTCGCGTCGAAACCGGCGTAGCGGAAGCTGATCTGCGCGCGGTCGCCGTACAGCTCGTCCACCGTGTCGTCGGACACGATCAGGCAGCGGCAGGGCTTGACGACCTTCGCGGTCAGCTCGCCGCACTTGTCGACCAAACCCTCGCCGATCAGAACGTCATATGGAGTCGAGGCGGAAATGTGGATTGTGCGCATGCCTAGACCTCCATCTCCATATACCTTCGGTACGTTGTGAATCCCACGGCCTCGTAGAAGGCCAGCGCGCCTTCGTTGAAGGACCACATGTCCAGGTCGATGCGCTTGAAGCCGCGCTCGCGGGCGTCCTTTTTCATGTGATCCACCAGCGCCGTGGCGACGCCCCGGCGGCGGTGCGCCGCGTCCACGCCGAACTCCTCCACGTGGTAGTAGTCGAGCGGCAGCGTGTAGGGGCCCTCGGGGCGGTGGACGTACTGCACCGTGGCGAAGCCCGCCACCTCGCCGTCCACCAGCGCCACCAGAACGTCGGTATCGTCGGATTCAAACCGCTCGTACACGTGCCGCTGCAATTCCTCGTTGAAGCCCGGCCTGAAGTGCGCGGGACGCCCCGCGACGTGCAGGTCGTTCACCTGCCTGCGCAGTTCGTTCACGCGCGCCAGCTCCTCCCGCTTCGCGGGGCGAACGGTGATCTCGGACATGGTAGACCTCCTTTTGGGGGGTGAGGAGTAAGGAGTTAGGAGTGAGAAGTTAGGAGTGAGGAGTTAAAGAGAGTGAAGTGACAACCCCTCAGTCAGCTTTGCTGACAGCTCCCCTTACACAGGGGAGCCAAGGCTGCCGCGCGGCAGCGGCATTTCCTGTTCCCTGCTCCCTGTTCCCTGTTCCCTTGCTCTTAATCCAGCGCTTCCTTCGCGATCCTTCCCTCTCTCAGCACCGGCAGCAGCTTCCCGGGGTCGCCCCCGGCCAGCGCGTCGCGGTACTCGTTGAGGCGCATGATCAGATCGTCCAGCGCGGGCAGCAGCAAGTCCTTGTTCTCGAGGAACAGCTCCGTCCACATGACCTCGTTCATCCGCGCGACGCGCGTCATGTCCAGGAACGAGCCCGCCGAGAAGCCCTTGTGCTGCGCGGACAGCGGGTTTTTCACGTACGCGCCGGAGACGATGTGGGCCAGCTGGCTGGTGTAGGCGATCATCTGGTCGTGGGCCTCGGGCGTGCAGAAGCGCACCAGCTTGAAGCCCATCTCGAGGAAGAACGCCTTGGCCGCCTCGCGCGCCTCGATGGAGGCCTCCGGCGGCGGGCAGAGGATCATGGAGGCGTTCTCAAACAGGTTGGCCCGCGCGGCGGCGAAGCCGGAGAACTCGCGGCCCGCCATCGGGTGCCCGCCGATGTAGGTCCAGCCGCGCGTCTGCGCCAGCGGGGCCGCCTGGTCGAACACGCAGCGCTTCACGCCCGCGCAGTCGATCACCAGCGCGCCCTTGCCGAAGCGGTCCGCGTGATCAGTGATCCAGTCGGCGCACAGCTGGGGGAACAGGCTGACCAGCACGATGTCGCAGCCGGGCAGCAGCTCGTCCGTCAGCTCGTCGTGGATGGCCTCCACCGCCTTTGCCCGCAGCATCACCTCCGGGTCGATGTCATAGCCGAACACGGTGTGGTCGGTGTGGCGGCGGATGCTCATGGCCAGCGACCCGCCGATCAGGCCCAGGCCGATGATGGCGATCTTCATGGTTTTGCGCTCCTTTCGATAATCCTGTTTCGAGGGAGTAGGCAGTAGGGAGTAGGCAGTAGGAATAGTGGCTGCCGCGCGGCAGCGGCTTTTTCTACTCCCTACTCCCTAATCCCTACTCCCTGATCTCACCGCACCGCATACGGCAGCACGTTCCGGATCCCCGTGGCCAGGTCGTCAAACTGCTCGGGGGTGAGGCTCTGCTTGCCGTCGCACAGGGCGTGGGAGGGGTCGTTGTGCACCTCGATGATCAGGCCGTCGGCCCCGGCCACGGCGGCTGCCATGGCCATCGACTTGACCAGGTAGGCGTGGCCCGTGCCGTGGCTGGGGTCTACCACCACCGGCAGGTGCGTCAGCCGCCGCAGCACCGGCACGGCGGACAGGTCCAGCGTGTTGCGGGTGTAGGTCTCGAAGGTGCGGATGCCGCGCTCGCAGAGGATCACGTTCGGGTTGCCGCCCGCCATGATGTACTCGGCGCTCATCAAGAGCTCCTCCAGCGTGTTCGCCAGGCCGCGCTTTAAGAGGATCGTCTTGCGCGTCTGGCCCAGCTCCTTCAAGAGCTCGAAGTTCTGCATGTTGCGCGCGCCGACCTGCACCACGTCCACGTCCTCGAACAGCGGCAGGTGCGCGGCCTCCATGATCTCCGTCACGATGGGCAGCCCGGTGGCCTTCTTGGCCTCGGAGAGCAGTTCCAGTCCCTTTTCGTGCAGGCCCTGGAAGGCGTAGGGGCTGGTGCGCGGCTTGAACGCGCCGCCGCGGAGCAGCCCCGCGCCGCTCTTTTTCACGGCCTGCGCCACGGCGATGATCTGCTCGCGGCTCTCCACGCTGCAGGGCCCCGCGATGATCTGGAAGTTGCCGCCGCCGATCTTCACGCCGCCGCAGTCCACCACGCTGTCGTCCTCGTGGAACTTGCGGTTGGCGCTCTTGAAGGGCTCCTGGATGCGCTTGACGCTCTCCACGATGTCCAGCGAGCCGATCAGGTCCATGTCCACGCGGCTGGTGTCGCCGATCAGGCCGATGATGGTCTGGTGCTGGCCCTTGGAGATGTGCAGGTCGAAGCCGATGCCCTCCAGCCAGTTGGTCAGGTTCTTCACCTGTTTTTCGTTTACCTTGTCCTTGAGCAGTATGATCATGTTTCCAGCTTCCTCTCCGAGATGGTCGAAATGTTGGTTGAAATAAACATCGGCCCTGCAGCGAGTTTCACTGCAGGGCCGTTACAAGTTATACTTGAATCAGGTGTACAGCAAAGCTCTCTATCCGCAGGTGCCGATAAAGTAAAAGTAGTAATAGCTGTACGCGCTGCGATTCACGGTTTCATCCTCCGTTGTGGCGGTGCTTTAGTTGGGTAAATTATAAAGCGGCGATGGGGGTTTGTCAATGGGTGTCGGAAATCTTAACGGGGGGAGGGAGTAGGGATCAGGGAACAGGGAACAGGGAACAGGGAACAGGAATAGTGGCTGGCGCGAAATCGTAGGGGCGGCGTTGCGCCGCTGGGAGCGAACCTATCGCCCGCTGGGCTGTACGACGCGAATCGTATCGGGCGGGCGCCGCAACGGCGCCCCTACAGAGATGGCGGCAGATTGCCGCCGCTACGGCGCTCCTACGGAGATGGCGGCAGATTGCCGCCGCTATGGCGCCCCTACAGGGAATGTGCGCGGCAGCTGGCGCGGACGCCAATTATGGCGTCCCTACAGCGAACTCCACACTCCACTCTAAACTCTCCACTCTAAACTCTCAACTCTCAACTCTCAACTCTTTCGCGATCCTCTCCGCCACGATTTGGGCGGCGCGTCCGGTTTCGCGGCAGCCGAAGAAGTCCAGCACGGCCTTGCAGTTGGCGGGGCCGTCGATGGGCTTGGACAGGAGGTCCAGCAGCTCGTCCTGCGTGTGGGCCACGATCAGCGGGGATTTCTCCGGGTCGAAGTAGAGCCCGCGCTCGGCGTTGTAGTCGCCGAGGTCCGGCATGTAGAAGATCACCGGGCGATCCAGCAGCATGAAGTCGCCGCCGATGGAGGAGTAGTCGGTGATCAGCATATCGGAGATCAGCAGCAGCTCGGAGGGCTCCGGCCAGGCGCTGACGTCCATCTGCGCGTCGGAGCGGATGCCGCGCGAGTCGATGTGGCCGCGCGTGATGCACACCCACCTCTCGCCGGTCCGCGCCTCCAGCGCTTCGCGCACCTTCTCCAGGCTCAGCGGCGCATCCTGCACGGAGCCGCTGGTGCCGGTGCGGAACGTCGGTGCGTACATCAAAACGCGCGCGCTTTCGGCGATACCCAGCGCCTCGCGCGTCCGGCGCGCCACCTCCGGCGGGTTTTGTATGAGCAGGTCGTTGCGCGGGCAGCCGCAGTCCAATATCTCGCCCTTCACGGCAAAGCCGCTCCTGAACACGCCCGAGCCGAAGTCGGACCCGGACACGGCCACGTCGATGCGCCTGCTCTCCGCCAGGAAGTAGCGGTTCTTCGGCTCCAGGTCGAGCCGCACCTTCTTGAAGCCGCGGTCGCCGTGCCAGGTCTGCACGTACAGCTGGTCGGGGAACTTGCGCATCCAGATCTTCATGCCCGCGTTGGTGACGATTGCCTTCGCGGTGGCCATCTCCCGGAGCGTCTTCATCTCCGAGCGTGGCACCTTTCGCACGTAGTCCGGGATGTCCGGCGAGGCCATGCCCTTGCCGCTCAGCCGGAACACCAGCTTCGCCTGAGGCGCGATCGCGTGCAGCGCCTCGGCCACGGCGCGGGGGTTGTCGTTGTACAGCTTGCCGTCGTAGCTGGAGAAGAACACCTTGTCCTTCTCCACGCCGTAGAGCGCGTGGCACAGCCGCATCCAGCCGCCAAGCAGGGGATAGGGCGCCTTTTTCAGCGCGTTCAGCACCGCAAACAGCGCCTTGTTGCGCTTCAGCCGCGCCTTCAGCGAGAGCTTCGACGCGCCCTGGACGCACTTTTCCGGGTCGGGGGCGTCCTTTGGCACCGGGATCACGTAGAGCCCGCGCCGGCCCTCGTGCACGGAGTCGATGCAGATCATGTCGCCCGCGCGGTTCCAGCGGGGGTGCAGGTCGCAGCGGCAGTCGCCCACGTAGCGCAGCGGCGAGAACACGCGGGCCACGCGCTGGGCGAGGTTGCGCTCGTCGGAGCAGATGTACACCGAGGCCAGCCGCTTGCGGTTGGGATAGGTGTCGGTCACGACGCGCGCGCCGTCGGGGGAATAGCTGCAATGGCCGTCCGTGCGCAGCTGGGGCCAGAGCTCGCGGTACTCGCGGCTTTTATCCTTCATCAGGTAGTAGTGGTCGCCGGTGGCGCGCTTGCGCAGGAAGGACAGGATCTCCCGGTCGTTTTTCCAATAGCTGTGCGAGGCAAAGCCGTCGTCGCTGAGGTTGTAGAGCTCCGTGCCGTCGCAGTTCGCGGTCACGAGCCGCGTGTGCTTGCGGCCCTTCAAAAACCAGCGGTGCAGCACCATGAATCGGCTGCCGTCCGGGCAGATCATCAGGTGGTTCACCTTGTGCGCCGCGCCCTGCATCGTGGGGTCGGGCTCGAAGGCGGCGAAGTCGGTGTACTTCAAAAGCGGCGTTACCCGGCCGTCGGAGAGCTCCATCCGCCAGATGCAGGGCGCGTCCGGGCAGAGATCGTCCGCGGTGGCGTCCGGCAGGTTGGCGTAGCCGTAGCCGGGGCGCATGCGGTGCAGGCGGGAGAAGTCCAGCGACAGCGCGAACGAGCCGTCCCGTGCCACGTCGTACACCGGCAGGGGCAGCACGCGGTCCTCGCGCTTCTCGGCGGTGTCGTAGACCACGGAGCAGTACATGCCGGCCCGGAAGTCGTTGAAGAGGATGTAGCGGCTGAAGTCCGGCCCAAGCCACTGGGCCATGCAGCCCTGCTGCACGTTCCAGGCGTGCACCGTGGCGACGACCTCGACGCGGTTGTCCTCGGCGGTGTCGATCACCACCAGCTCCGCCGTCTCGGCGGGCGCGACGGACTTCCACGTGCGCTTCGCCTTCAGCGCGATCATGCGCCGGTCCGCGGCGTCCCAGGGCGACTTGTCGTAGTAGCCGAAGTAGTACTCATAGCCGTCGTCCGGCGTCACCCGGCGCACGTCGCCGTCGTATTTGATTTTCTCGTCGGAGAGGGCATAGCCGACGTACTGGTACGCGCGCTTGCCCGCCTTCTTCACGAAGGGGAACGGCTCCAGCACCCGCTTGGCCAGGTTTTCGATCTCGTACAGTCCCATGGCGCGCCTTTCTGAATGGTGGTTTTGGATGAGGTGTCCCAAACCCTGCTATATTGCTATCATAAGCGTTCCGGCGAAAAATGTCAACCGACAGGGGCGGGACGGTGCGCTTCTCTCGCGCGAACGTTAACCGTTTGCGCGGATTTCCCACACAATTTACTTGACTTATTCGCCTGCCAGCCTATAATTAGATTGTCTAACTAAGTATCGACGACATTGTGACGACCGGTGAGGGCAGGGGGCCTGATAGGATGGACGCGCTGGGAAACGAGCTGAACCGGCTGCTGGTGGACACCTATCGCGCCGCCGGGAAGATCGAGCAGGTGATGCTGGCCGACCTGTCTGGCGGCAAGCTGAGCATGTCGGAGATGCGGGCGATCGAATGCGTGGGCGCGGGACGCCTGAAGGGGCGCACCGTCACGGAGATCTCGCAGCAGTTGGACATCACGCTGCCGTCGGTGACGGCCATGATGAAGCGGCTGGAGCAGAAGGGCTACGTCACGCGCCAGCGCGGCCTGAAGGACGCGCGGCAGGTGCACATCCGCCTGACCGACGACGGCTTCCACGCCTACGTCGGCTACCTCTACGCGCAGCGCAAGATGATCAACGCCGTGCGCAGCGCCGTGGAGGACGAGGACGTGGCCGTGGTGATCCGCTCGCTGAACTGCCTGAACGACTTTTTCAGCCAGAAGCTGAAGGAGCTGGAATAGAGAAGATCCTTAACGCTGCGCTAGGCCTTCGGCAACCGCTTCGCTCAGGATGACACGTTGGTGGATGAAGATTGTCATTCTGAGCGGAGGCGGAGCCGAAGTCGAAGAATCTTTTTGTCATATGCTTTGTTGTGTGTAATCAACGAATCAAGGAGGGATTTCCCTTGAGGATACTGGGTACCGGCAGCGCGCTGCCCGCGAAGGTCGTGAAAAACGACGACCTGGCGGCGTTCCTGGACACCAACGACGAGTGGATCTCCACCCGCACGGGCATCCGCGAGCGCCGGCTGCTGACCACCGAGACGCTGCAGGAGCTGGCCGAGCGCGCCGCAAAGGCCGCGATGCAGAGCGCCGGCGTCTCGCCGGAGGAGATCGACTTCGTGCTGGTGAGCACCGTGCAGGCGGAGACGCTCAGCCCCGCGCTGGCCTGCGACATCCAGAGCGCGCTGGGCCTGAAGTGCATGGGCATGGACATCAACGCGGGCTGCACCGGCTTCATCGCGGCGCTGTCCGTGGCCGAGGGCCTGATCGCGTCCGGGCGGGCGAAGAAGCTGCTGGTCGTCAGCGCCGAGGCGCTCTCGCGCTTTGCCGACTGGACGGACCGCTCCACCTGCGTGCTGTTCGGCGACGCCGCCGGGGCCGCGGTGGTGGGCGAGGGCGCGGGCGTGAAGGACATCCGCTTCGCCAGCGAGCCGCGCCGCGACGTGCTCTGCGCGTCCACCCCGCCGGGCAACAGCCCCTTCGCCGTGGACCCCAAGCCCGCGCAATACCTGAAGATGCAGGGCCAGGAGGTCTACAAGTTCGCGGTGTCCCACTCCTTCAAGGACATCAAGGAAATGCTGGCATGCCACGACCTGCAGCCGGAGGACATCGACTTCTACGTGCTGCACCAGGCCAACATGCGCATCCTGGAGGCCGTCCGCACCCGCCTGAAGGTGGACGCGGCGCGCTTCCCCCACAACATCGAGCGCACGGGCAACACGTCCTCGGCCACCGTTCCGGTGCTGCTGGACGAGCTGTACCGCGCCGGAAAGCTGAAACCGGGCTGCCGCGTGATCCTCAACGCCTTCGGCGCGGGATTATGCACGGGTACGGCGCTGATAGAATTTTAATCGCGCCTGCGGCATTACGATACACAACAAAACAGGAGGAAATGACAATGAACAACGTGTTTGAGAAGATCGTGGAGACCATCGTGGACGCCAAGGGCATCGACGCCGCTTCCGTGAAGCCGGAGAGCACCTTCAAGGACCTGAACGTGGACTCCCTGGACATCGCCGAGATGGTCATGACCCTGGAGGACGAGTTCGGCATCACCATCGAGCTGGAAGAGGGCATCGCCACCGTGCAGGACCTCGTGAACCTGATCAGTGAAAGGATCGCGGGCTAAGATGCTGAAATCCAGAGTTTGCGACGCCATCGGCATCCGGTATCCGATCTTCCAGGGCGGCATGGCCTGGGTCTCCGACGCGAAGCTGGCGGCGGCGGTCTCGAACGCGGGCGGGCTGGGCATCATCTCGGCCATGAACGCCGACGAGAACTACGTGCGCGACCAGATCCGCCTGTGCCGGACGCTCACCGACAAGCCCTTCGGCGTGAACATCATGCTGATGAGCCCCCACGTGGAGGCCGTGGCGCGGCTGGTGATCGAGGAGAAGGTCCCCGTCGTCACCACCGGCGCGGGCCTGCCCGGCAAGTACATGCCCGCCTGGATCGAGGCGGGGATCAAGGTGGTGCCCGTGGTGCCCAGCGTGGCGATCGCCCGGCGCGTGGAGCGCGGCGGCGCGACCGCCGTGATCGCCGAGGGCACCGAGTCCGGCGGCCACGTGGGCGAGCTGACCACGATGGCGCTGGTGCCGCAGGTGGTGGACGCGGTGTCGATCCCCGTGTTGGCGGCGGGCGGCATCGCTGACGGCCGCGGCGTGGCGGCGGCGTTCATGCTGGGCGCGGAGGGCGTGCAGTGCGGCACGCGCTTCCTGTCGGCAAATGAGTGCGGCATCCACGAGAACTACAAGCAGAAGGTCATCGCCGCGCGCGACATCGACACCCAGGTGACCGGTCGCAGGCTGGGCCATCCCGTGCGCGCGCTGCGCAACCCGTTCGTCAACAGGTTTGCCGAGATGGAGCGCGACCCCACCGTCACCGACGAGCAGCTGGCCGCGTTCGGCACCGGCGCCGTGCGCAAGGCCGCCGTCGAGGGCGACTTGCAGGGCGGCTCGTTCCTGGCCGGGCAGATCGCCGCGCTCGTCAAGCGCGAGCAGCCCGCCCGGGAGATTGTCGAAGAGATGATGAACGAGTGCGAGGCGATACTCAGCAAGGCGGCGGAGAGGATTGTGGATTAGGCGACCTCTTTCGTCACGGCTTCGCCGTGCCACCTTCCCCTAAAGGGGAAGGCATTCATGTCGCCGATAGCTTCTTCAAAAAGCCTTCCCCTTTAGGGGAAGGTGGCCGAACGCAGTGAGGTCGGAAGAGGTCGTTCTTCTTCCGGCCATTGACAAAATCGGAGGTATCCTATGCTGAACAACAAAGTGGCCCTCGTCACCGGCGGGGCGCGGGGCATCGGCAAGGCCATCGCCGTGAAGCTGGCCTCGCAGGGCGCGGACATCGCGATCCTCGACGCGGGCAGCCCGGAGGTGTCCGAGCAGACCGCGCGGGAGCTGCGCGATATGGGCGTCCGGGCCTATGCTTCGCAATGCGACATCACCGACTACGACCAGGTGACGGCCGCCGTCGCGCAGGTGAAGGAAGCGCTGGGCGGCGTGGACATCCTGGTGAACAACGCGGGCATCACCCGCGACAAGCTGGCGCTGCGCATGTCCCCGGAGGACTTCGACGCGGTGCTGTCCGTGAACCTGAAAGGCACGTTTTTGATGATCAAGGCGCTGTACGCCGATTTCATGAAGAAGCGCGCGGGCCGCATCATCAACATCGCCTCCATCTCCGGCCTGATGGGCAACGCGGGCCAGGCGAACTACTCCGCGTCCAAGGCGGGCGTGGTGGGTCTGACCAAGACCATCGCGCGCGAGCTGGCCAGCCGCGGCGTCACCTGCAACGCCATCGCGCCGGGCTTCATCGAGACGCCCATGACCGCGAGCATGAACCAGGACGCGCTGCAGGAGGCCGTGAAGAGCATCCCGCTGCGCCGCATGGGCAAGCCCGAGGACGTGGCCGCCGCGGCGGCGTTCCTCGCCAGCGACGACGCCGGATACATCACCGGAACGGTGATCAATGTGGACGGCGGATTCTTCATGCGCTGACGCGCGGCAAAGGGGGAGCAAGCTCCCCGCTGCAATCCCAAAAGTTTGTGAAGAGGTTTTTATGAACAGAGTTGTTGTAACCGGCGCGGGCGTCGTTTCCCCGGTGGGCAGCGGCGCGGAGGCGTTTTTTGAAAACCTGGTCAATGGCGTCTGCGGCATCGCGCCGATCACCGCCTTCGACACCGAGGGCTACAAGGTGAAGCTGGCGGGCGAGGTGAAGGGCTTTGACCCCGAGGCCGCCGGCATCGACCGCGCGCAGTCCAAGCGCATGGACCTGTACGCCCAGTACGCCATGGCGGCGGCCATCCAGGCCGTGTTCATGAGCGGCATCGAGGGCCGGGTGGCCCCCGAGCGCCTCGGCGTGTACGTGGGCAGCGGCATCGGCGGCATCCAGACCTTCACCCAGGAGACGGAGAAGATGCTCAGCCGCGGCCCCGGCCGAGTGTCCCCGTTCTTCGTGCCGATGATGATCGGCAACATGGCGGCGGGCAACATCGCCATCCGCTTTGGCGCCCAGGGCCCGTGCCTGCCCGTGGTCACGGCCTGCGCCACCGGCACGCACGCCATCGGCGAGGCCTTCCACGCCATCAAGTACGGCCTGGCGGACGCGATCATCGCCGGGGGCGCGGAGGCGGCCGTCACGCCGCTGGCGGTGGCCGGGTTCACCAACATGAAGGCGCTGAGCGAGAGCGCCGACCCGAACGCGGCGTCGCTGCCGTTCGATTCGCGGCGCGGCGGCTTCGTGATCGGCGAGGGCAGCGGCATCGTGGTGCTCGAGGCGTATGAGCACGCCATGGCCCGCGGCGCGCGCATCCTCGCGGAGGTCTGCGGCTACGGCAACACCTGCGACGCCTACCACATCACCGCGCCCCAGGCGGAGGGCATCGGCGCGGCCAACGCGATCAAGCTGGCGCTGGACGAGGCGAACTGGCGGGGCGAAAAGCTGTACATCAACGCCCACGGCACCGGCACGCCGATGAACGACCGCGTGGAGACGCTGGCCATCAAGCGCGCGCTGGGCCAGGACGCCGCGCGCGCGGCGCTGATCAGCTCCACGAAGTCGATGACGGGGCACATGCTGGGCGCAGCCGGCGGCGTGGAGGCCGTCGCGTGCGCGCTGGCGCTGGAGAAGGGCGTCGTGCCGCCCACCATCCACCTCGATTCGCCCGACCCCGAGTGCGACCTGAACTACGTGCCGAACGTCGCCGTGAAGGCCGACGTCGAGGTGGCCGTGTCCTCGTCGCTCGGCTTCGGCGGGCACAACGCGGTGGTGGCGCTGCGCGCCATTTAGAGTTCAGAGATGAGAGTTTAGAGTTTAGAATGGAATGCCCGGAAGACCTTCGAGGCTATTCTCTGAACTCTTAACTCTAAACTCTCAACTCTCGAATAACGGAGGTTCTTATGGCTATAGAAAGACTGGATCGCGAGGGCATTGCGAAGGTCCTGCCCCACCGCGAGGACATGGCGCTGCTGGACGAGGCGGCGCTTATGGAGGACGGCACCGCCGAGGGCAAGTACACCGTCCGCGGCGACGAGTTCTTCCTCCGCGGCCACTTCCCGGGCAACCCCGTCGTGCCGGGGGTCATCCAGTGCGAGATCATCGCGCAGGCCTCCTGCATGCTGATGAAGGACGCCATCCCCGGCGGCACGCCCTACTACGCCGGCATCAACGGCGTGCGCTTCCGCCGCCCGGTGCGCCCCGGCGACACCATCACCGTGCGCTCCGAGCTGGTGCGCAGCAAGGGCGCGCTCTACGTGGTCAAGGGCGAGGCCACCGTGGACGGCGCGGTCTGCGCGTCGGGGGAGTTCATGTTCATGATCGCGAAGTGAAAAAGCGCGCGAAAGCGGGCGGCTGTGCCGCCCGCTTTCGCGTACAAAGAATACATTACAGTTCAAACGTCACGAAGTCGCTCAGTCGCTCATCGTGTAATCGCCGAAGATGTCGTTCACCACGAAGCAGAACTGCATCACCATCGGCTCGTCCTCGTCGACCCACTCCCTGGCGAGGGACACGTAGTTCACGGTCATGCCGTCGCGCCAGGTGATGGGGTCGCCCTCGAACTCGCCCTCCTCAAAGTCCTCGTCGGAGCCGGGCTCGCCCACGTACATCGTGTACACGGGCACGATCTCGTCGCCGTCCTCGAGCTTCGTGGTCTGGCGGATGGGCAGGCCGTTGTCGTCGTAGCCGGCGTTCGCGCCGATCACGCGGCCCTCGTCGCCGTCGGCGGGGAACACCACCACCAGGTACGTGTACTCGCCGTTCAGCTTCACCGGGATCAGGCTCCGGCGGCTGTTCTCGGTGCGCGCCTGGTCGTAGAGGGGTACCAGCTGGTCGCCGAACATGGGCCAGCTGCCGTCGAACAGGCTCGTCACCGTGCCGCCCTTCCAGTCGATCAGGTTGTTGCGGGAGAGGCCCAGGTCCACGTAGCAGTCCATCTCGTCGTCGCTCATGTCACAGAGCATCATGCCCTCGACGTAGTCCAGGTTCTCCAGATCCTGCTGGGAGAGCTGGATGGAGAAGCCGTATTCGCCCTCCTGGATCGTGTAGCTCTCGGCCCAGTCGTCGCCGGTCAGCCAGTCGGGGTCCCACTGGCAGCCGTCCGCGCCGCACGCGGTCTGCCCGGTGATCATCTGGATGGGCGTCAGCTCGGAGAAGCTGTAGTCCGAGCCGGTCAGCCGGCCCACGTAATTGTCCAGGAACGCCATCCAGTTGGGCACGCAGTGGGACACGTCCATGCCCTCGCGGTAGTCCGAAAAATCCTCCGGCGTGTCCTCGGGGATCATCAGCGCCAGGCCGCTGCACGGCGAGAGGTTGTCCGTCTGGCGGTTGCACACGACGCAGTCGCCCAGCAGCCGCCGCACGTCCGAGGCCGCACCCGGGTCGACGGAGGCGAAGGCCTCCACCGCGGCGTCCATGTCCACCATGTCCCAGCTGCCGTCGCAGAATGAGCCGAACGTGTACAGGCGGCTGCGCCCGCGGCGCAGCGAGGCCAGCTGGCCGCCGTCCACCGCCGAATCCAGCGCGGCGGAGAATTCCTCCATGCGCGATTGCAGCGGGGCAAAGCGCGCGAGGTCCACGGCGCTGAGCGTATAGGGTTCGTCGGGGTTGTAGGTGTCGTTGTCGTCCATGAAGCTGTCCACGATCATCTGGCAGAGCGCCTCGCTGCCGATGCCAGGGTCCTCGTCCAGCGCCTTCAGCCAGGGCGTGTAGTACCAGCCCAGCCCGGGCTCCACCTCTTCGCTGGCCACAAAGTAGTCGATGCTGTGCCGGGCCAGCAGCGCCGTAAGCTCGTAGCT
>CACYET010000023.1 GCA_902773515.1 uncultured Eubacteriales bacterium
GCGCTTTCGGCGGAGAGATCGCTCACGGCCTGCTCCATCCAGTTGTATCCGGGGAAGGCGGACGGGGCGATGATGACCGCCAGAGCGTAGGAAAGAAGCGCGACGACGCCGGTCCATCCGAGCCAGTTAATGAGTTTCCTGTTCATGACGATCTCCTCCGACCTGTAGACTGAACCAATGGATAAAATCCGTCAGTTCTTTGGTGCAAGGGCTTTCACCGTCGCCGAATGAATCTGCGATCCCGGCGGTGATCATGTCCATCCGGTAGTCGATCAGCGAATGCACCGTCAGGGCGAATGTCATCGCCGCGGTATCGATGCCCTCCGTTTTCATCTTCCCGTGGACGGCCAGCGCGTAGAACAGGCTCTTTGTCGAGCGGATCATACGATTGGTCTCCTCCAGCACGATCTCCGCGGCCAGGGGATCGATGGATCTCTCCGAATAGAGGACGCGGAAGAACCGCAGCATATTCCTGTCGGAGATGATTTCCAGATATGCGTAAAGAGAGTCCATGAGAATTTGCTCCAGGCTCTTGGACACCGCATCACGCATGTCCGAAAAGCCGATTGAACGATCCTTTTGCGCCTTTTCCCTGAGAAAGCCGTACATCGCCTTGAGGATTTCATCCTTGGATTTGAAGTGATTGTACAGCGATGGGGCCTTGATGCCGACTTTTTCCGCGATCTGCGACATGGAAATAGACCTCAATCCGTTCTCGGAAGCCAGTTCCAGCGTGGCGTAGAGGATCTCTTCTTTCCTGCCCATTCTGACGCCTCCAAAATACTCTTGATTATTAGTTATTATACTAATAAACATTAGTTTTGTCAATATGAGAAAAACAAATGATGTCGCGCCGGAAAGAAAATAACAAGCTCTATCTTCCGAACATCTCCTGATTCTGCTATAATTGTCATGGGAAACAACTCGAAGATTTGGAATATGACTTTGAAGGATAGCTTTATGGTCTCCTGTCTGTTTTCATACGAGCCTGGACACAATCGGGGATTGCGGAGGAATGGAAAGATGGATGAAAAGCGGCTGATCGAGGTCTTTCAATGGCTGCATCGCCACCCGGAGCTTGCCCTGCGGGAATACGAAACCACGGCATATCTCAGGGAAATCCTCGATCAAAACGGGATTCGGCTGATCGAGACCGGCATGGAGACGGGCGCGCTCGCAACCATCGGGACAAGCAACGGGCCTCTCAGTCCTGCTTGCTCGCCGCGATGGCCTGATCCAGGTCGGCAAGCAGATCGTCGATGTGTTCAAGGCCCACGGACAGGCGGATCAGGCTGTCCGTGATGCCCACCTTCAGCCGGATCTCCCGCGGGATGGAGGCGTGGGTCATCGTCGCCGGATGGCACACCAGCGATTCCACGCCGCGAGGCTCTCTCCGAGGATGATCAGCCGCAGGGATTTGAAAAACGCCCTGTAGTCGTAATGATCCTTCAGGATAAATGAGATCATCGCGCCGCCGTTCTTCGCCTGCTTCCGGTTGATGGCATATCCCGCGTCCTCCGGCAGGCCGGGATAATACACCCGCGCCACGGCATCGTGGGCCTGCAGCCACCGCGCGGCCTTTTCCGCGTTGGCGACGTGCCGGTCCATGCGCACCGCCAGCGTCTTGATGCCGCGAATCAGCAGGAAGCTGTCGAACGGCCCCAGCACGCCGCCGGTCGCGTTCTGTAGAAATGCCAGCCGTTCCGCCAACTGCGCATCCTTCACCACGACCAGACCGGCAACGAGGTCGCTTTGCCCGCCGAGGTACTTTGTGGCGCTGTGAATCACGATGTCCGCGCCCAGCTCCAGCGGCCTTTGCAGGTAGGGCGTCATGAACGTGTTGTCCACGATGGACAGGACGCCGTGCGCATGGGCGATCTTCGACACGCCCGCGAGATCGGTCACGGTCATCAGCGGATTGGCCGGGCTCTCCACCAGGATCGCGGCGACATCCTCCGTGATAGCTTCGTCCAGCGCCGCAGGGTCGGAGGTATCGACATGCCGTAGTTCAATCCAAACGGCTTGAATACCTTGTCCAGTACCCTGTAGGTGCCGCCGTAGACATTGCTGGAGATCAACACCTTGTCCCCGGACTGGAACAGCTGCAGCACTGTCGTGATCGCCGCCATCCCCGAGACGAAGGCAAAGCCCGCGCCGCCGCCCTCAAGCTCCGCGATCAGCGCCTCCAATGCCGCGTGCGTGGGGTTGCCGGTGCGGGAGTACTCCCACTTCGGATGGGTTCCCAGCTCCGGCTGTTGATAGGTGGAGGTCTGATAGATGGGCGTATTCACTGCTCCCGTCAGTGGATCGCCAAACAACCCGCCGTGAATCAATGCGGATTCGATCTGTCTGTAGTCCGCCATGATGTTTTCCTCCTCTGTTGTGCATACAAAAACCCGCCGTCGTATTCCATGGAATTCCGACAGCGGGTTTATCAACGATCATCATTCACCAATCATTGCACGATAAACGACCCTCCGTCGAGTGATATGAAGGCCATCAAGCTTTGCACGGAATACCTGCTCGATCCGCTGGGCATCGACATCCCCAATCCGCGCCTGATGTGGAATTGCGAGGGCGGACAGAGGCAGACTGCGTACCAGATCGTCGCGGAGAAGTGGGACAGCGGCAAGGTCGCGTCCTCCTCCATGCACGCGGACTATCCCCAAAAACTTGCCGACCGCGAGCGCGTGAACTGGAAGCTCCGGCTGTGGGACGAGAACGATCAGCCGGGAGAATGGAGCGAAGCGTTCTTCGAGGCGGGCATCTCCGCGTGGAAAGCCCGATGGATCGCCGGGGATTATGTGCCGAAGAGGAACAGGCGCTATCCCGTGGACTGCTTCCGCAAGGTCTTCCGGGCGGACAGCGTGGAGAAGGCCCGCCTGTACATCTCCGCCTGTGGCGAATACGAGGCCCGGATCAACGATAGGCGCGTCGGCGACTTCATACTTGCGCCCGGCTCCACGGACTACCGCAAGCGCATCCAGTACCAGACCTACGACGTGACCGACCTGATCCGAAGCGGCGAGAACGCCCTCACGGTGGAGCTCGCCGACGGCTGGTATCGCGGCAGCAGCGGCGCGAAGGGCCGCACCTGCACCTATGGCACGGTCACCCGGCTCATCGCCCAGCTGGAGATCGCCGGAGGCGACGGTGGCGCGCAGACGATCGTCACCGATGAAAGCTGGCAGTGGTCGAGCGACGGCCCCATCCGCTTCGCCGACAACGAGGACGGAGAGATCGTGGACGCCTCCATGACGCCGAGCTACGCCCAAAAAGCGAAGCCGAGCCCCATCGACGTGCCCCTGACGGCCTCGAACAACGTGTTCGTCACCGAGCACGAGCGCTTCAAGCCGGTGGAGAAGATCATCACCCCCGGCGGCAGGACCGTGCTGAAATTCCCGCAGAACCTGTGCGGCTACCTGGCCTTCCGATTGAACGCGAAGGCGGGGCAGAAGATCCACATCCGCCTGGGCGAGATGCTGGACGACGCGGGCGAGTTCACCCAGAAGAACATCCAGTGCGTCACCCGGGGAAAGGCGTCGCCGCTGCAGGAGTTCACCTACATCTGCAAAGACGGGATCAACGCATACAAGCCCAAGTTCTTCTACGGCGGATTCCAGTACGCCCTGATCGAGACGGATGTCCCGTTTGAACCGGACGACTTCACCCAGATCGCCCTGTATTCGGACTTTCCGTTCACGTCCGCCTTTGACTGCTCCAACGGGCTGATCAACCGGTTCTACAGGGCCACGGAATGGTCGCTGAAATCCAACTCCACCGACATTCCCTCCGACTGTCCCACCCGGGAGCGCATGGGCTGGACCGGCGACAGCCAGGTGTTCTTCGGCACGGCCAGCTATCTGGCGGACTACGCCGCCTTTGCCCGCAAGCACCTGAGGGACGTGTTTGACCGGCAGTGGAAGAACGGCAAGCTGCCTCAGATCGCGCCCTATGCCAACGAGGACTGGTTCATGTGGACTATGAACGGCTCCGTGGGCTGGGCGGACGTGGGGATACTGATGCCCTGGCGCTTCTATCAGAAGTACGGCGACAGGCGCATCCTGGAGGACAACTTCGAGGGGATGCTGCGCTACGCGAGATTCATGATCTCCCGCTGCGGCAAGCCGGGCGGCGTCTACGCCAAGCCGCTGGGCATCTCCCGCGCCAACCGGAAATACGCCGTCAACGCGGGCCAGTCCTACGGCGAATGGGCGGAGCCCAAGGACGTGCGGGCCTTCGTCTGGACGGACTTTGCCGAGCCGCATCCCGAGGAATCCACCGCCTACACCGCCTGGGTGCTGGGCGTCATGGCGGACATCTGCGAATTGTTAGGCAAAAAGGAACCCATCGCGGAGCTGCGGGAATATTCCGAGGGCGCGAAGCGGGCCTATTAGGAGATGGTGACCAAGCCCCGCTTCACCCTGGACACAGACCGCCAGGCCAAGCTGGTGCGGCCCCTGTACATGGACCTTCTGACAGGGGAGCAGACGGCCTACGCCCAAAAGCGGCTGATCCAGGCGCTGGAAAACTACCGCTGGCGGCTGGGCACCGGATTCCTCTCCACCCCGCTGATCCTCTATGTACTGGCAGAAATGGACATCGAATACGCCTACCGGCTGCTTGAAAACGAGGAGATCCCCGGCTGGCTGTCCATGCCCAAGAGCGGCGCCGTGACCATCTGGGAGGGCTGGGAGGGCCCGAAGTCCGACAGCGGCATCTGCTCCCTGAACCACTATTCCAAGGGCGCGGTGTGCGAATGGCTGTTCGACACCTGCTGCGGCATCCGGATGGATGGGGAGAACCGCTTCGTGATCGCGCCCCGTCCGGGCGGGCATCTGACCCACGCCAAGGCGCGCTACGACAGCGTGTACGGCACGATTGAAAGCGGCTGGGAAAAGAAGGACGGGAAGACAGTCTTCACCGTCGCCGTACCCGCCAACTGCGAGGTGCTGGTGCGCCTGCCGGACGGCAGCGAGCGCGTGCAGAAGCCGGGGACTGCGACCTATTCGATTTGACAGACGGAACAGGAGAGTTTACAATGAAGGTACTCTTGACCGGCGCGGCGGGCGGCATGGGGCTGGAAAGCCTCAGGCAGATGACCGGGGATCCGGGAAGCTATCAGATCGTCGCGCTGGACCTGGACAACGAGCGCTGCCGGGAGAGGCTCAAGCCCTATGAAGGAAACAGCCGGGTGCAGGCCCTGTTTGGGGACCTGACCGACGCGGCCTTTGTGGAACGCGCCGTTCGGGGCTGCGACCTGATCCTGCACGTGGCGGCCTTCGTCTCTCCCGCTGCGGACTATCATCCGAAAAAGGCCATGGAGGTCAATTTCGGCGGCACCCGGAACCTGATCGAGGCCGTCAAAAGGCTGGGACAGAGCGACACCACCCGCTTCGTGTACATCGGCACCGTGGCGGAGACCGGCGACCGGATGCCGCCCATCCACTGGGGCCGGGTGGGCGACCCCGTCAAGCCCAGCATGTTCGACTACTACGCCGTGTCCAAGATCGCGGCGGAGCGGTATGTGATCGAAAGCGGCCTCAAATACTGGGTCAGCCTCCGGCAGACGGGCATCATCGGCCCGGCGATGGCGAAGATCCGCGACGCCATCCAGTTCCACAACTGCCTGGACAACGTGCTGGAATACGTGTCCGACCGGGACAGCGGCCGGCTCATGTGCCACCTGGCCGCCTATACGGAAAGCGGCGCGCTGCCGGAGGCGTTCTGGGGCCACATCTACAACATCGGCGGCGGGGAAAAGTGCCGGGTGGACACCTACACCATGTACAAGCTGATGTACGGGGAGATCGGCATCCAGAACATCGACTACGTGATCGATCCCAAGGTCAACGCCACCCGGAATTTCCACGGCCAGTATTACCTGGATTCGGACAAGCTGGAGAACTACCTACACTTCCGTTCCGACAGCATGCAGTATTTCTACGGCGCCTATCTCAAGGAGCTCGGCTTGGCCAAGCCCTTCGGGAAGATCATCTGCAAGCTGCCGGGCGGGCAGAAGCTGATGGGTGCCATCATCAAAGGTACCTTCAAAAAGCACCTGAACAGTCAGCACGGCACCAAGCACTTTATCGACGCCAACATGGAGGACCACATCGATGCCTACTGGGGCGGTCGCAAGCGCTGGGAAGCCCTGCCCGAAAAGGCCAGCCAGATGGATCACTTCACCGATTGGGATGAGGTCGTGCCCATCGACCACGGCTACGACGAATCCAAGCCCGAGAGTGAGCTGACCTTGACCGATTTGCAGGGCGCGGCGCGGTTCCGCGGCGGCGAATGCCTGAGCGAATCGATGAAGCAGGGCGACTGGCAGAGCAAGCGGACCTTCCGCTGCGCCTTCGGCCACACCTTCGAGGCCAGTCCAAGGCTGATCCTGGAGGGCGGACACTGGTGCCCGGAATGCGAGCGCAAAAGCTGGAATTACGGAGCCCGCGCCAAGGTCGATCCCTTCTTCGCCCAGGTCTGGAATCCCCTCCACGGCCCGGATGAAATGCGGGAGTATCCCAAGGAAGTCACCGAACTGGATGTATAATAGACGTGACGGCGATCGGCAATCTGAGAATTCAAATGGAGGTTGAAAACGCATGAGTTACGAGGAAGCAAGGAAACGCTACGCGGCCCTGGGCGTCGATGCCGACGCGGCCATCGAAAAGCTGAAGAAGGCGCCCGTCAGTCTGCACTGCTGGCAGGGCGACGACGTGCGCGGCTTCGACACCGACCCCGCCAAGCCCCTCACCGGCGGCATCCAGACCACCGGCAACTATCCCGGCCGCGCCCGCAACCCTGGGGAGCTGATGGCGGACATCGACATGGTGCTGTCCCTGATCCCCGGCACGCCGAAGATGAACCTCCACGCCAGCTACGCCATCTTTGAAAATGGCGAATGGGCCGACCGGGACCGGCTGGAGCCCCGGCACTATAAAAAGTGGGTGGAATTTTGCAAACAGCGCGGCCTGGGCTGCGACTTCAACCCAACCTTCTTTTCCCATCCCAGGTGCGACCCGCTGACCCTTTCTTCTCCCAATGAAGCAACCCGCAGGTTCTGGATCGACCACGGCAAAGCCTGCATCCGCATTTCCAATTATCTGGCCGAGGCGCTGGGCCAGCCCTGCGTGATGAACATCTGGACCGGCGACGGCTTCAAGGACATCCCCGCCGACCGCATGGGCCCGCGCCTGCGCTACCGGGAGAGCATCGACGCGATCCTCTCCGAGCCCTACGACTTCAAGAAGGTCAAGCCCTGCATCGAGAGCAAGGTGTTCGGCATCGGCGTGGAGGCCTACACCGTGGGCAGCGCGGAGTTCGCCCTTTCCTACGCCGCCATGAACAGGGACAAGTGCATCCCGCTGATGGACAACGGCCACTACCATCCCACCGAAGTCGTCAGCGACAAGATCCCCGCGCTGCTGGCCTTCTTCCCGGAGATCGCCCTGCACGTCACGCGCCCCATCCGCTGGGACAGCGACCATGTGGTGCTCTTTGACGACGAGACGAGGGAGATCGCCCGCGAGATCGTGCGCTGCGGCGGACTGGACGGGCGCGTGAACATCGCCCTGGACTACTTCGACGCCAGCATCAACCGCATTTCCGCCTGGGTCACCGGCTACCGCAACGTGCAAAAGGCCCTGCTGCTGGCCCTGCTGCAGCCCCATGAGGCGCTGAAAGCCATGCAGGACAGCGGCCGGTTCACAAGGCTGATGGTCGCGCAGGAAGAGTTGAAGACCCTGCCCTTCGGGGAGATCTGGGACGAATACTGCCGCCGCTGCGAAAGGCCCGCGGACGGCGAGTGGTTCCCGCTGATCGAAGCATATGAAGAGAAAGTGCTGATGAATCGGAAATGAAAAGCATTCCGGAAGCGCCTTCACGGTGGAAATAATACGCACCGCGTTCAGGAACGCGCCGTGCTCGCGGTCGTTTTCCGCTGCGACGAACTGAACGCCGAATCTTTTCGATCGGTCTGATGATGCCGGTCATCATCGACGGGTGGCAGGAGGATTGTCATGGGCATCGATATCTTCAAAAGGGAAAACTGGGACAGGTGGAAATCCGGCCCCTACGCGTTGGCGGATCTCAGGCTCGACGCGGAAAAGGATCGCTGGCTGCTGCAGCACATCCTCTGCCACTGTACGGAGCTTCAGCGCAAGCGCCTGATGATGCGGCATCACATCAAGGAGGTTCCCGCGCCGCCCGTGAACATCGACGATGAAAACGACGCGGAATACGCGCCGTATATCGTGCTGAGGGAGCAGGTGATGCGCGAGGACGACTACTGGACGCTGAAGGCGGCGCTCGAGGCCCCCGACGCCGCGATGCGCCGATTCGCCTTTTGCCGCCTGACGGGCTACCGCTGGCCTGCGGACGCGTGCGACGCCTACAGCTATCAAACCTATGAATGCGGGTTGAAGGGCGAGGTGTCCCGGGAGGACATTGAAGACCTGTGCCGCGAGCTGATCGACGGCAACAGTCGCTTTGCCCGCAGGGCGGCCGAATGGCTAGAGAAGCTGCCGACGATCACCGACGACGAGCTGGCCGGGTGGGCGGCGGGCAAGACGGAGCGCAGGTGGGACGACGACCCGGACGAGCTGCTGCGCAAACACCTGCGCAAAGCGGAGCATGCGTCCGAAGAGGAAGACGTGGAGGACAAGATCTGCGCGATCTTCGACGCCTATATCTTCCGAAAATACCAGCGCCACCATCTTTATGGGAGCGGCGTGGTGCTTCGCGAGGCCGTGGAGGATGAGCTCACCAAGCGGATCGCCGACCGGCTCGAGAAGATGAAGTCGTACTACAGGGACTTTGAAACGGCGTTCTCAGAGATCATGGAGGTCGGCGAGCGGGAGCTTGACCTCGCGCCTTCGGAGGTCACGCGGCTCGCCTGGTCGATCTCCCCGCGCAGCCGTCAGCACAGCTATTTCCTGTGGATGGCCTACTGGTACGGCATCGACGCGGAGGAGGACAACAACAAGGCGCTCGGGATGCTGGCGGACGCCGCCGAAAGAGGGCATGTGCGCTCGTTTGACGAGATCGTCCACATCTACGCTTCGGGTGAGTACGTCCGCCGGGATTTCAGGCTGGCGCTCCGCTGGCAGGAGAAGAAGGTCGAATGCCTGCGCGGAGCCTGTGAAGCGATGGACCCCAGGGACTTTCACTATTCCCAGGCGCGGGAGCGCTTCGCCAGGGCGCTCAGGCAGACCGGGGACCTCCTGAGCGAAGCGGGCAACGCCAAGCGCGCCAAGCAGTATTACCGGCGTGCGGAAGAGGTCGAAGGCGCATGATATCTGTGGCTGCAGCCATCATCATATCGACAGAGTCGGGCCGCCCGGGCCGTGATAGCGCTCCCAGACATGGTATTTGATCGTGAATGATTCGCTTTCAGCCATAGATTCCTTCGCCTCGCACATCCGGAATAACAGGTCCCGAAGCCATTTATGCCGCAAGCGCATGCGGATGTCAACGGCGTTCTTGACGGCTTTTGTTCGTTTATGCTATCATGATCGCATAGAAGCGCGCTCGAAACCGGGGATAGGCATGGAGGGGTGATCTGGCGTGTCGCGCAGCGCCGATTTTGTCATAGAAAACGGCATATTGATAAAGTACATCGGCTCGGGCGGAGATGTCGCCATACCACAGGGCGTGACGGCCATCGGCCCTCGCGCGTTCAGCTTTTGCACCGCGCTGACGGACGTGACGATCCCCGGCAGCGTCAGGCGGATCGGGGACGAGGCGTTTTTTTGCTGTGAAGCGCTGAGGAGCGCGACGGTCGAGGCGGGCGTGGAGGAGATCGGCGACGGGGCGTTTTGGAACTGCAGGGAGCTGCTGAGCGCGAGCCTTCCGCAGAGCGTCGTGCGCATAGGCGCAAAGGCCTTCTGCGACTGCTGGAAGCTGTCGCAAATCGCCTTGCCCGATCGCGTGACGCGAATCGAAAGAATGACGTTTATAAACTGCTGGGAGATGAAGGCGGCGACGCTTCCGGAGAGCCTCGAGGCGATCGACGACGAGGCGTTCCGATTCTGCTACAATCTGGGGCGCGTGCGGATTCCGGCGGGCGTGACGCGCATCGGCCGCGAGGCGTTCGCCCATTGTTCGGCTCTGAGCAGCATCGACCTCCCGGCGCGCCTGGCGCAAATCGACGCCGAGGCGTTCTGCGGCTGTGAAAGGCTGAGGGAGGTGACCCTCCCGGAAAGCGCGACGAAGCTCGGCCGCGGCGCGTTCAGCGCTTGCACGGGGCTGACGACCGCTGCCATCACGGACGCGGTCGTCGATTTCAGCGCCTTTTCCGGGTGCCGCAGCCTGGATGCCTTTGTCGTCTCGCCCGCGTCCAGGCGCTATCGCGTTCTGGACGGCGTCGTCTTCAGCCGGGACGGGAAGCGGCTGATCGCCTATCCGCCGGGAAGGAGCCGGGCGCGATACGACATCCCCCAAACGGCGTCGGCGGTCGGCGACAATGCCTTTGCCGGCGCGCCTGTCAGGCTGGTATTCGTACACGGCGGCGTTGAAAGCTTCTCTCAGACCGCGGCAAGCGGCAGCGCGGAGGGCGACCCGTATGTCGCCACCGACAATGCGGCCTTCATCTCCCGTCTCGGCAAGCCGATCTACCTCGGCTCGCCGGAGGATCTTTCCAACCGGAACAGGCGGCGCGCTGCGGAGGGCTTCCTGTTCGCGCTGGAAGCGGGCGTGCCGGAGATGGAGCCGTGGACGGAAGACTATATCGGCTATCTGCGGCAGGAGTACGGCATCTGGGAAAAGCGGGCGTGGCGCGACGAGGCGCTTCTTGAGCTGGCGATGGATCGCCGCATGCTGAGGGTGGAAACGGCGCGGAGCATGCAGCGGAAATACAGCGCCGCGGGTCGGGAGGAAATGGCTTCGCGGCTGTCGGACTATATCGCGTCCGCGGAGGAATGAGACGACAGGGAGAGACAGATCCACTCAGTAGATTGATAAAATAACCATAATCAGTAAGTATTGCCAAAAAAAGAGGATAATGGCATGGATGTTCGCGCTGCCGATGCTCGCGGACGCGACGAAGAAGCGGAGCGAGGGAAGGAACCTGCGCTGCTTCATCGCGGCATGCGCGTTCGTTGTGATCTACGGCTACAACCGCATCCACATGACCAACCACTTTCTCTCGGACGTGTGCTTTGGGACGCTGATCACTTACCTGATCTATTCCGCGGTGAGCGCCGCTTTCATGAGGGGTCTTACGAAGAACAATCAGCGGGAAGCGCAGGGATGACCGGGCGTCGCAGCCATCGCGGCTGCGACGCCCGGATCATTCGATGGCATATTTTTCCACGTCGGTGAACGCGGCGGCGCCGCCCTCCGCGAAGAAGCGGATGCCCGTCGCCTTCTCCGGGTCGGGGTAGACGTTGCCAGTCATGGCGTGCCGACCGCCGTCGATGAAGGCCTCCAGCGAGCTGATGTCCAGGAACAGGTCGAATTCGATGCTGTCCCGCGGGCCGAGCTCGCAGACCCGGCGGTTGACGTCCTCCTCGCGGCCGGTGATGGCCGCGCCGGCGCTTTGCCGGTCGAACACCAGCAAGCCTTCCTTCCGATCGTAGTACAGCAGCGTCTCGTGCGCGCCGTCGCAAAACAGCTTCACCCCGGCCCTGTCCGCACGGTCCGGCGCGAGCGTGAACTTCAATTCGATCACGTTCCCGCTGACGCCCGGCAGGTCGATCTCGCCGTCCTCGACGACGGCGGCTTCGACGCGCACCGGATCGCGCCGGCAGGCCTCGATCTCCCGGACTGGCTTTTGGATCAGCCGGCCGTCCGCCACCGTCAATTCCCGCGGCAGCGTGTAGGTGCCCGCCCATTCCTCCTCGCGGGACGGGAAGCTGCGGTCCCACATCTCCTTCCAGGCGATCATGACGACCCGCCCGTCCGGCATGCGCAGGGTCTGGGCGGCATAAAAATCGAAGCCGCTGTCCACCTCGCCGATCGCATCCACGCGGAAGCGGCCGGTGTCAAAGTCCAGGTGGCCCAGCATGTACAGCCCTGAGTGGATGTTTTGATACAGGTTTTTGGACCGGGGCAGGTTTTGAGGGCTGGATAGCAGCACCTCCTCGCCGGTATCGGCGACGAAGTAGTCCGGGCACTCGTAGACGCCGTCCAGCCGGTAGAAGTCCTCGCTGAATTCCGGCTGGGGATACAGCAGGTGGCCGACGTAATCCCAGTGGAACAGGTCGCCGCTCCTGAGCAGGCACAGGTTGCCCCAGCCTTCCTTCTTGTGCTCCGGGGCGGGCTGGCGCGGGTCGGTGGTTTCGCGCTGGTTTGCCGGCGCCGGTTCCGCCCGGCGGCCGCCGTCCAGCCAGCGGATGCCCGCGATCAGATAGAAGGCGTCGCCGCGCCTGAAGATGCGCGGATCGCGGAAATCCTCCTCGTAGATCTCCGGCGACAGCATCTCCGCCGTCAGGATCGGGTTTTCCGGGCACTTTTCAAAATGGTCGCCGTCGTCGGAGACCGCCAGGCACTGGCGCTGCATCGTGGGCTGGGCCGCCGTGTACATCAGATAAAGGCGGCCGTCCTTCTCCACCGTGGAGCCGGAGCAGCAGCCGCAGACCACCTCGTAGGGCCGGTCCGGGCAGAGCGCCACGGGCCGCTGTTCCCAGTGCACGAAGTCCACGGTGGTCACGTGGTTCCAGTGCATGGGCCCCCACTCGGGTTTGTGCGGGTAGTGCTGGTAGAACAGGTGGGCCCTGCCCTTGTAGTAGATCGTGCCGTTTGGGTCGTTGGCCCAGCCGAAGGGCACGGATACGTGATAGCGCGGCCGATAGCTTTTGGACATGTTCGTCTCCTCGCTTTCTCACGGATACATGGGAAAGATGGAATCTGCTCAATTTGTCAGTGCTCTTCCTCCATTCTATCATAACAGCAATCATCAGGCAACCGGAATGCAGAGAATTCGGCGGCGGTTCTTCCGCGAAAACGACATGTTGGATGCCGGGCATGACAATTTGGCGGTTATCGATTGCGCCGTGCCATGCGTTGTGATAGACTCTTCCCACAGCCAAGAAAGGCTGTGTGGCAAGCTGAAAAGCGACCGACTCTTATGAAAGGAGAGTTGTGAGATGTTGACGCTGATTATCGTTGTTTGGATCATCTGGGCTCTCTGCCGGCCGCGGTATGGATACTGGTATCATCGTCCCCCAATGGGCGGTTTCTACGGCTGGCATCGTCCCCCGATGCATCACCATCGCCCGATGGGCGGCTTTGGCGGCGGCCACATGGGCGGCTTCCATGGCGGCTTCGGCGGCGGCTTCGGCGGCGGCGGCCGCACCATGGGCGGCGGCGCGGGCCGGGGCAGGCATTGATCGAAATAAAGAGCTCTCCACCATCCGATTGTGGGTGGTGGAGAGTTCTTTTGCTTTGCTCATATCGTCAGCAGCTTCACCGGCAGCTGCAACATCACCGTGCCGGACATCCGTGTTATCCCCATCGGTGACGATGGGACGATCGGCCCGAATGCGCTTATCACTGTTCCGTGAAATCCGTGTCCATGGCAACCTGCAATGCATAATCCGGGAACGCCCGCTGCACATCGGCGAGCACTTCCGCGTAGACGGCCCGGCGGTCCTTGGCGTCAAAGCTGACCACGATGTCAAAGCGCATCGTTTTTTGATCCTTCAGCAGATAGAAGCCGTGCATCTGCCGCACGTGCTCGTGGGCAAAGACGATCTTCTCAACCCGTCGCTTGGCTTGAATGACCTCTTCATCCGTCGTGTTCACCGAGTAAACGCCGATGGCCGTCAGGATGACGCGGTGCTCTCCGAGGACCTTCATCGTGATCTCGCGGATCAGCTGATCCAGCCGATCCGCCGAGTACGTGTCCGGCACTTCGATGTGGATGGAGCCGTTCCACCTGTCCGGCCCGTAGTTGTTCAGCACCAGGTCATACGCGCCCTGCACGTCCGGGAAGCTCAAGACCGTGTCGTGGATCGCCCTGGCCAGCTCGGCGTCGTTGCGCTCCCCGAGGATCCGGGAGATCGTATCGCACAGCATCTCGATGCCGGACTTGATGATCACCACGGAGATGATCGCGCCGAGCCACGCCTCGAGCGATATGTGGAAGATCAGGAAGATGCCCGCGGCGAGGAGCGTGGACGCGGAGATGATGGAATCCAGCGTGGCGT
The DNA here is from genome assembly GCA_902773515.1 of uncultured Eubacteriales bacterium. GTDB lineage: Bacteria > Bacillota > Clostridia > Christensenellales > Aristaeellaceae > UBA2862. Next base: position 14,151 of record CACYET010000023.1, read on the forward strand.
CTTCGCCGGAGTTGATCAGGGAATCCGAGTTCACCCTGACGCCCACGCCCTTGACGTATCGGCCCAGCAGGATCTTGACCACCACGGCCACCGCCACGATGATCAGGGAGACAGCGCTGTAATCCGGCGTCTCGGGATGAATGATCTGCTTGACGGATTCCACGAGGGACGTGACGCCCGCGTACAGCACGATCACGGAGATGATCATGGCGCTCAGGTATTCGATGCGCCCATAGCCGAACGGATGCTTCTTGTCCGGCTCCCTGCCCGCCAGCTTTGTCCCGACGATGGTGATCAGCGAGCTGCCCGCGTCGGAGACGTTGTTGACCGCGTCCAGCACGATGGCGATGGAGTGGGTCATTAGCCCGATCACAGCCTTGAACCCGGCAAGAAACACATTGGCGACGATGCCAATGACGCTGGTTTTGACGATGGTTTTTTCGCGGGACGCTTCCATTCCGTATGCCTCCTTGTGAATTGCCCAGTTTACAGCGCCGCTTCGACGGCGGCTCGGACCTCGTTCATGTCGACGGTGGGCTCAAACCTCGCGACGACCTTGCCCTCGCGGTCGATCAGGAATTTCGTGAAGTTCCAGCCGATGTAGGTCTTATCGCCGTATTGCTTGTTGTTCATGGCCGCGAATTTGTTCAGCGCCGCGTTCTTCAGCCCCTTGCCGAAGCCCTCAAAGGGCTTTTCCGTCGCAAGGAAAGCGAACAGCGGGTCGGCTGTCTCGCCGTTGACGTCGATCTTCGCGAACTGCGGAAACTCCGTGCCGAATTTCATCGTGCAGAATTCGTGGATCTCGTCGTCGCTGCCCGGGGCCTGGCCCGCGAACTGGTTGCAGGGGAAGTCCAGGATCTCGAATCCGCGCGCCCGCAGATCCTTGTACATTTCTTCGAGAGGCTCGTAGTGCGGGGTGAAGCCGCAGCCGGTGGCCGTGTTGACGATCAGCAGGACCTTGCCCCGATACGCCGACAGTTTACCGTGAAATCATAGACTGTCTTCATTGTTTTTATCTCCCTTATCATAATTTTTCTTCTGGTTGTCCAGCAGTTCATAGAGCAGCGCGTACAGCGCCTGTGCCTTCTCGGGCGGGAGGTCGATGCAGCTCGCGACGCGGCCCGGAACCTCCTTCGCTTTCTCCTGCAGCGCCCTTCCCGCGTCCGTCAGCGTGATCTCGACGACGCGGTCGTCCTTGCGGCAGCGGCGCCTCTGCACATAGCCGGCCTGCTCCATCTTCTTCAGCAGGGGAGAGAGCGTGCCGTTGTCGAGCATCAGCTTCTCGCCGATCTCGGTGACGGAGATCCCGTCCCTCTCCCACAGCACAAGAAGCACGATGTACTGCGTGTAGGTGAGCCCCAGCGGCTTCAGCCAGGGCGTGTACAGGCCAATCACATGCCGGGCGGCGGCGTAGAGCGGGAAGCACAGCTGGTTGGCGAGCTTCATCGCCTCGCGGTAATCGGTGTTCATGGGCTCCTCCCCTAAATCTATTTGATACAAATATATTATATCAAACATAAATGGCTTTGTCAAGACTCAATGCGCTGTCAATTGTGTAAATTCAGGAAGAATTCAAATTCTTCAACCGCAGGGCGGCCTTGGCGGGTCTGGCGCGTCCGGCATCGGCACCGGCGACGGCGTCTATCGCGCCCGGGCGGTGCAAGACCGCCTACAGATCGATCGCTGTACAGTGGTCTGTTTTACAGTTCCTTGTCAAATGATCCGGGTTGAAAAGGCGCGAACCCGATGCGGGTCCACGCCTTTCCTTTCTTCATGCGATTAATGAACGAGATCAGCAACAGCAGATCTCGCTGACGTGCAACGGCGTGCGGAGTTACGAGTGGACGCCGGGCTTCTGCCACTGCAAGATGTGTGTGGCGGACGACGAGGCGGCGACCTGTGGCACGATCAACATGGACTACCGCAGCCTCTACCACCATTTCGAAAACGGCTGCCTGTACATAAAGTGCCGCGCGTATTGGATACAAAGGCAGATTTTGAGCGCACAATGCAGGAGAGTGCGGAGGTCACGGAGAAATATAACACTGGCAGGGATCGGTTCCTGAAGATCAAGCAGCTTTTACTGCGGTTGATCGCGCCGCTTTTGTAGTTGTACGGAACCGGGGGGGAGTATTCATGGGCGATGACGGTTGGATGTCGCCAACCATGAGATGAGCCTGACAGGGGGAAGCATCATGCGCAACAAGGAAAACGCGAAGTACATCAAGCTGGGCCTGACGGGGGCCGGCGTCGTCGCCTTCGGCCTGCTGTTCTTCTTTCTGCTCTACCGGAACAGCCTGGGTGTCGCGCTGGGCGTGCTGGGCCGCATCCTCAGGCCGTTTATCATCGGCGGGGTGCTGGCCTATCTGGTGACGCCCCTGAGCAACGGCCTCGTCAAGCGGTTCGGCGGCAAGCGCATGGGACTTGCAAACGCGATCGCGCTGGTGATCGTGCTGGTCGCGGTGCTGGCGATCCTCCTGCTGATCGTGCCGAAGCTCATTGAAAGCGTCGTGGAGATTGCGCACGCCCTGCCCGGGCAGGTCGAGCAGCTGGGGCAGAAGATCACGGCGCTCCTGGAGGAAAACCCCGATCTGCAGGCGACCGTGAGCCCGATCCTCGACAACCTGGGCAACGAGGTGAAGGGCCTGTTCGGCTCAAACGGCGCCAAGCTCGCCGATTCGGCCCTGAAGGTGCTGGGCGGCGCCGCGGGCGGCGTGGTCAGCGTCGTCAGCGTGCTGGTGGATCTGATGATCGGCGTCATCGTGTCGCTCTACTTCCTCTCCAAGCGGCGCCAGCTCGCGGAGCAGGCCAAGCTGATCCTGCGCGGGACGCTCAGGGAGGAGTGGGCGGACTGGATCGAGAGCGAGGTGCGCTTCGCGGACCGCATGTTCAACGGCTTCTTCATCGGCAAGCTGCTGGATTCGGCCATCGTGGGCGCGATCTGCTTCGTGGGGTGCCTTGTGATGGGGTTCGGTTCGCCGCTTCTGATCGCCGTGATCGTGGGCGTCACGAACATCATCCCGTTCTTCGGGCCGTACATCGGCGGCGGCGTGGGCGCGCTGCTGCTATTGCTGGAAAACCCGACCCACTGCCTGATGTTCCTGGTGTTTGTCGTACTGCTGCAGCAGCTCGACGGCAACGTGATCGGCCCGAAGATCCTGGGCGACTCCACGGGACTCTCGGCGCTGTGGGTCATGTTCGGCATACTGCTGTTCGGCGGGCTTTGGGGCATCGCGGGCATGCTCATAGGCGTGCCGCTGATGGCCGTCATCTATGACATCGTCCGGCAGATCACCTACAGGAGCGTCCGCAGGCACGGGCGCGAGGACATGATCGCCAGCTACGAAGCGCAGTTTCACACCGCCAGTAAAAAGGCGAAGAGCCGGGAGAAAAAGGCGAAGTAAGCGCTGTGGAGGGCGGATGCTTTCCCAGTCAGATCATCTGTTCAGTCCGCCGGCGTGCTGTGCCGGTCGATGTACAGCTCGTAGACGTTCATGATCTCGGCGTTGCCCTGCAGGTCGGCATAGATGTAGACCAGCGCCCAGGTCGGCACGGCATCCGGGACCACCGGCGTGATCTGGCAGAGGATGCAGTAATTCATGCCGGCGACGACCTGCGTGGACAGCAGCGCGACAGGGGTGTACTGAGCCCCCACCAGCCCATCCAGGGCCTTGTCAAAGGCGGCCTGCGCGTCCTCGGGCAGCTCGGCGGCCTCGTGGGGCACGCTCTGCCAGCCGCCGGCCAGCGGCTCGGACAGGGCGGAAACGGCGCACAGCGCCAGGACCAGGAACAGGGTTGCGATGCCAAGAACAGTGCGTTTCATGTCGATAACCTCCTTGCCGTTTTTCCCGATCATTATAGCACAATTGCGAGCGCCCGGGCAACCCGACCTTCGAGGTCGCGGCCGCCCGGGCGCTTCCCTGCGCATATCTTTTATTTTTTGGCGATGGTCTGTCTTAAATTTGGAAGAAAGTCATTTGCCCTTTGCCCGGCAGCTGCCGCGGCAGACGAGGCGCACGGGGCAGATGACGCTCTGCGGCGGGCGGTCGTCGCCGTGGATGCGGGCGCGGAGCAGCTCGATGCCCCGGCGGGCCATCTCTGAGAAGCCGCAGTCCACGCTGCACAGGTCGGCGGGGAAGTGCTGGGTGCCCTGGATGTTGTCGAAGCTGACGATGCCGGGGCGCCAGCCGCGCAGCTCGGGGGTCTGCTGGATGATCGACTGCACGTGCCAGGCCTCCTCGTCGCAGAACACGAACAGGCCGTCCACGCCCGCCTCGCGCCATTGGAGCAGGCAATGGGTGACGGAATCGTGCCAGTTGGGCTCCGCCGTGCCGGGCTGCTCGCCGCTGCAATAGTGGAAGCGGCTTTCCGCGGGGATTTGCGCCTCGTCGCAGGCGCGCTCGAAGCCCTCCAGGCGCTTTTCGTAGCTGTAGACGATGCGCTGGTGGGCGAGGTACCCCGGCCGGCGGCAGCCGTGCTCGATCAGGTGCGCGGCGGCGAGATAGGCCCCCTGGGCGTCGTCGCTGGTGACGCTGTCGGCGATGCCCTCGCCCAGCGGGCGGGACATCAGCACGAACGGCACGCCCAGCGATTGCAGGCGCTGCACGGTGGGAAGGCTCTGGTTGGTGGGGAAGAGCAGGATGCCGTCCACGCGCCGCGCCACGGCGGCCTCGACCAACTGCTCCTCCAGGTCGGCCCGCTCGCGCGAGCACATGATCTGCAGGCTGTAGTTCTTCGCGGCGGCGGCGTCCTGGATGGTGTCCGTCATGATGCCGTAGAAGGGGTTGGACATGTTGCCCAGGATCACCGCGAGCGTGCGCGTGCGCCCCGAGCGCAGGGAGCTTGCGATCTGGTTGCCCATGTAGCCCATCTCGCGGGCGACCTGCTGGATGCGCGCGCGGGTTTCGCGGGCGATGTCGTCCTTGTTGCGCAGCGCGTGGGAGACCGTGTTGATGGAATAGCCCGTCTCGCGGGCGATGTCCTGCATGGTGACGCGCTTGTTGGCGTTTGGTTGTGTCATGTTTTTTCTCCGCCTTCCGCATGCTGTGCGGGTTTCTGACATACAGTATAAAGCATCTATATTAACTTCCCGCAGAAGAAAACACATTTTTATGAAAAAAGTGAAACTTCCCCCTTGACAAACCCATTATAGCGTGCTATGATGATCACAGACAAGAGCATTAACGTTAATGTTAACGATAATTATTTGTCAGTTCTGCCAAATATTGCAAGATCAGATAAACCTGTAACCCTGGAATTGTTTAGCGGCAAAGCCGCTATTCAAATAAAGAAGGAGGAAATCCCCATGAAGAAACTGTTTGCTATGGCTCTGGTTCTCTGCATGCTCCTCGGCACCTTTGCCGTCGCGTCCGCAGAGGAAGTGACCACCCTGACCATGTGGACGTTCATCGCCCAGCATCAGGAGTTCTTTGAGAAGGCCGCTGAGCGCTGGAACGGCGACAACCCCGACCGCCCCATCGCCGTGGAAGTGACCACCATCGGCTATGACGACATGCACAACAAGCTGAAGGTTGCCCTGCAGGCCGACGAAGGCGCGCCCGATATGTGCGACGTGGAGCTGGGCCAGTTCCCGAACATCCTGGCCTTCTCCGACAAGCTGCTCGACCTGACGGACGCGATGAGCCCCTACATGGCCGACCTGGTGCAGGCCCGCCTGGAGATCTACGCCAAGGACGGCAAGTACTACGGCGCTCCGCTGCACGTCGGCGCGATGGTTTGCTTCTACGACAAGGCCATGCTGGAGAATGCCGGCGTCAACTACGAAGACATCAAGACTTGGGACGACTGGTATGAGGCCGGCCTGAAGCTGAAGGAAGCCGATCCGGAAGCCTGGATGGGCACCGTCGAGACCAGCACCCAGTGGGTCGCTTCCCTGATGCTGGCGCAGCAGGGCACCGACTGGCAGAAGGACGGCGAGGCCCTGATCAACACCCCCGAGCTCGCCAAGGTCATCGACACCCAGAAGTCCTGGCTCGAGGCCGGCATCTGCGAAGTTTGCCCCGGCGGCCAGCCCGACACCGAGGAAGGCAAGGCCTACATCGCCAACAACAAGATCGCCTGCGTCATCATGCCCTTCTGGTTCATGAGCCGCTTCACCGATGAAATCGGCGAGAACTGCAAGGATCGCTACGTCCTGGCTCCCTGCCCCGTGTTCGAGGAAGGCCAGCTGCAGTCCATCGGCCAGGGCGGCACCGGCACCGTCGTGTACGCCAACGGCACCAATCCCGAGCTGTGCGCCGAGTTCCTGGCCTATGCCAAGGTTTCTCCCGAAGGCGAGGCTCAGATTTGGGACGTCATGGGCTTCGACCCCTGCAACACCTCCATCTGGGACGACGAGTCCATCATGAAGAAGGACGACAACAAGTTCAACCAGTACTTCATCGGCTATCCGATCGACGCCCTCCTGCCCATCAAGGACAGCATCGGCTACATCCTGTCCACCTCCATCAGCCCCACCATCAACAACTACCTGGGCACCACCCTGTGGAACGAGGTTTATGTGGATGGCGTGGATACCGCCGAGGCCCTGGAGACCGCTCAGGACGCCATCGACAGCGACCTGTTCTAATCTGAATCCTTCGTAACCTTTACAGCATGGGAGCGGAGCTTTGCTCCCTCCCATGCCTTTATGTGACGGGGGCCTGCATGAGGGCCCTTGACGCGATCGAAAGAAAAACCAACAAGAGAGGGGTAATTCGATGCAAGCTCAAGCGGTTGTGCCGCGCACGCGCGGCGACGGCAAGCGCGCGCTGATTCTGCTGATCCTGGGCGCGCTGCTGCTGGTGCTCGGCGTGGTGGGGCTGTTCTCCCTGCAGGGCAAGGCCGTGCGCTTCGACGCCGCCTACGACGCCCACGGCGACCTGAGCCCATTCTTCTTCGGCCAGCTGGAGGAGGGGCAGGGCTACAGCTTCCTGCAAAACCTGTGGCTGGGCGTGGTGCGCTACCGGCTGTGGGTCATCCTGGCGGGCATCGCGTTCATCGCCGCGTACGTGATGATGAACCGCGACCTGCTCTACTCCCAGAACGTCGCGCCCTACGTGTTCGTCGCGCCGTTCATCATCACGTTCGTGGTGTTCTTTGCCTATCCCTTCATCTCCACCGTCCTGATGAGCTTCCAGGACATCACCGGCGCGGGCACGAAGTGGATCGGTTTCAAGAACTACCAGGACCTGTTCGGCAACAAGAACTTCTACACCGCGGTGCGCAACTCCGTGGTCTACATGGTGCTCACCTGCGCGATCCTGATCCCCGTGCCGATGCTGCTGGCCTACATGGCCGAGACCGGCCTGTCCAGGATGGGCAAGCTGTTCAAGACCGTGGCCTTCATGCCGGTGCTGTGCTCCGTCGTGGTGGCGGGCATCATCTTCCGCATGATGTTCTCCGAGCTGGACGGCGCGATGATGAACCAGGTGCGCGGCCTGTTCGGCCTGAAGCCGATCACGTGGCTGAAGGACAAGAGCGGCTCGATGTTCGCGATGGTGCTGCTGTGCTTCTGGCGCTGGACGGGCATGAACATGCTCTACTACATGGCGGGCCTGAAGTCCATCTCCCGCGAGCTGTACGAGGCCGCCGACATCGACGGGGCCAACAGCGTGCAGAAGTTCACGAAGATCTGCCTGCCGCTATTGAAGCCCACGACGATCTACGTGCTGACGATCTCCATCTACGCGGGCCTGGCGATGTTCACCGAGAGCTACATGATCTTCGGCGGCAACAACAGCCCCAAGAACTACGGCCTGACCATCGTCGGCTACCTGTACCGCTACGGCTTTGAGAAGGTCGACAAGTTCGGCTTCGCCTCGGCGGTCGGCCTGGTGCTGCTGCTCGGCGCGCTGATCATCACGCTGATCCAGCTGCGCATCACCGGCGTGATCGGCAGGAAGGAGGACTGAGCATGAACAGGAAGGCATCCAATCCGGTTTCCAGGATACTGCTGGGCGTGTTCTTCGCCATCCTCTGCGTGCTGTTCCTGATCCCGCTGTACGCGCTGCTGCTGGGCACGTTCAAGGGCGGCGCGGAGCTGTTCGTCAGCGGCCTGAACCTGAACCCGACGTTTGAGCTGCTGCACACGAAGGCGTGGCGCTACCTGTTCACGGGCGTGATGTCCAACGGCGAGCTGAACCCCCACGACTACTTCCTCTGGTACAAGAACAGCCTGCTGGTGGTGCTCGTGCAGGGCAGCCTGACGCTGCTCCTGTCCTCGATGGTGGCCTACGGCCTGGCGAAGTACAACTTCAAGGGCAAGAACGCCATCTTCATGTGCGTGTTGATGGTGATGATGGTGCCGCTGGAGATTTTGATGCTGCCCATGTACACTCAGGTGAACGCCATGGGCCTGCGCAACACCTACGCGGGCGTGATGCTGCCGTTCCTGGTGTCGATGAGCGCGGTGTTCTTCTTCCGCCAGTTCCTGACCAACATCCCCTATGAGATGATCGAGGCCGGGCGCATCGATGGCTGCACCGAGTACGGCGTGTTCTTCCGCATCATCATGCCGGTGATGAAGCCGGCCTACGCCTCGATGGCGGTGCTGACGGGCATGGGCGCGTGGAACGCGCTGCTGTGGCCGATGCTGGTGCTCTCCGACATGAAGAAGTACACCATCCCGATCGGCCTGAACACGCTCTGGTCGCCCTACGGCAACAACTACGACCTGATGATCACCGGCTCCTGCTTCGCGATATTGCCGCTTCTGCTGATCTACCTGTTCGCGCAGAAGTTCATCGTCGAGGGCATGACCGC
>CACYET010000024.1 GCA_902773515.1 uncultured Eubacteriales bacterium
CTTGCCGGTGGCCTCGAAGGCCTTGGTGATGGCCGCGCTGATCTTGCCGATGGAGAAATCCACCGTCTTGCCGTCTCGCTTCAATACCTCGTACATAAAAAAAACCCCCTCAATGGATTGTTATCTGCTTGGGTCCGAATGGCGCGCCCGCCAAACGGAGCAGAATAAACGTACCACAAAATATGGGGAAAGTCAAGGGGGTGAAAACTATATATTGTGCCTCAGATTTATCAAAAACGTCATATATTGTGTTTTCCGACTTCGGTTTGGTTTCCCGCTTCGCGCGCCGGGACGCGCTTTGCGACGCCCCCGCTTGCGCCCGTTGGATTACAAAATTATGACAACCGCCCCGCCGGGAAAAATGAGACAATTTTATGGCATTTTGGGAAGGGAGATCCGGGAACGGGAATGGTGGCTGCCGTGCGGCAGCCACCATTCCCGTTCCCTCTCCCCCGCCTCACTCCACGCCGCGCAGCCGGGTGTTGGGCACGTACTGGCGGGCGACGTCGGCGCAGCGGCGCAGCTTCTCCTCGGAGGGGGCGTGCAGGCCGGCGAAGGGCACGGAGTCGCGGTCCTCGAACGCCTGCAAAAAGTAGCGCTCAGCGCCTTCGATCCATTGGCCGATGGCCTCGAAGTCCGCCTCCGCGTGCAGCTCGTCCACCACCGTGGTGCGGAACTCATAGTCCGTCCCGCCCGCCATCAGCAGCTTCACGCTCGCGCGGACGGGCGCGAGGTCGATCGCCTCCAGGCCAACCGTGGCGGCGTACTTCTCCGGGCTGTTCTTGATGTCCATGGACACGTAGTCCGTAAGCCCCGCCGATAGGATCGCCTCGAGGCGGTCCGGGTGGTTGCCGTTCGTGTCCAGCTTCACGGCGTAGCCCATGTCCCTGATCCGCCGCATCATGTCCATAAGGTCGGGCCGCAGGCAGGGCTCGCCGCCGGTGATGGCCACGCCGTCCAGGAGCCCCCGCCGCTTTTCGAGGAACGCGAACAGCTCCCCCTCCTCCATGACGGCCGGGGCGCTGCCATCCACCAGCTCAAAGTTGTGGCAGAAGGGGCAGCGAAAGTCGCAGCCGCCCAGGAACACCGTGCAGGCCACTTTGCCCGGGAAGTCCAGCAGCGTCATCTTTTGCAGGCCGTGAATTTTCATGGCAAACTCCTTTTTTACACCTCATCCGGCGCTGCGCGCCACCTTCCCCTCAAGGGGAAGGCTTTTGGCTGGCGCACCGTCCGACTGTCAATCCACGATGATCCTGAACGCCACGGGCATGTCGCCGACGGTGGCGTGATCCAGGTGCAGGCCGTCCGCGTCGCGGGTGAAGGGCACGTCCGCGCCGCCGTCCAGCGCCGTGACGCGCCGCACGATGCCGTGGAAGTTCGCCAGCTTCGAGGCGTCCTGCTCGCCCAGCGAGCGGATGCAGTAGCGCCCGTCTTTGCTCGGCTTCAGCGCGACGGCGTACAGCGCGCCCCTGGCGGTGGTGAAGCGGAAGTCCGCGCTGGTGAAGTTCTTTTGGATGCCGTCGGCGAACTGGCCCTCCACGATCTGCGTGGGGCCCTCGCCGTACTTGCGCCACGTGCGCGTGCCGTAGATGGCCTCGCCGTTTGTCGCGAGCCACGCGCCGATCCTCTCCAGGATCGCCGCGTCCTCGTCCGGGATCGTGCCGTCCGCGCGGGGCCCGACGTTCAAGAGCAGGCAGCCGTTCTTGCTCACGATGTCCACCAGGTCGCGCACCAGGTCCGCCGCGTCGCGGTAGACGTTGCCCTCGGTATAGCACCAGGAGTTCAGCGCCACGGCGGTGTCCGTCTGCCACACGTAGGGCTTCACGTCGGCGAACTGGCCGCGCTCCACGTCCGGCACCGCCGCGCCGAACAGGAAGGCGTCATGCTTGTAGGTGATGAGCCCCTCCTGCCCCCACTCGGCGGCGCGGTTGTAGTAGTAGGCCGCCAGCTTCTTCAGCCAGGGCTTCACGGCGCTGTGCTGGATCCACCAGTCGAAGTAGAGGATGCGCGGGCGATAGTTGTCGATCAGCTCGCAGGTGCGGCAGAGCCAGTCCTGCATGAACTCGTCGGTGGGCGTGGGCTGGCTGAACAGGTCCTGGAAGTCGCCCTCCGGCATCGCGGGCCAGTAGAGGTCGCCGCGGCGCAGCGGCTCCTTCACGTCGCTGTCGAAGTCCCTTCCGTGGCCCATGAAGAACCAGTGCTCCACGCGGTGCGAGGACGCGCCCAGCACCATGCCGCGGGCCTCGCAGCTGGCCTTCAGTTCGCCCAGCACGTCGCGGTGCGGGCCCATCTCAAAGGCGTTCCAGTGGGAGATATCGCTCTTGTACATCTGGAAGCCGTCGTGGTGCTCCGCCACCGGCACCACGTAGCGCGCCCCGGCGCGCTCAAACAGCGCGGCCCAGGCGTCGGGGTCGAACTTCTCCGCCCTGAACAGGGGCACGAGGTCCTTGTAGCCGAATTCCCTGTGCGGGCCGTAGGTCTGGACGTGGTGCTCGAAGGCCTTGGAACCCTGCATGTACATGTTGCGCGGATACCACTCGCAGTCGTAGGCGGGCACGCTGTACACGCCCCAGTGGATGAAGATGCCGAACTTCGCGTCCCGGTACCACTCGGGGGGCCGGAAGTTCGAGAGCGAGGCCCAGTCGGGGCTGTAGGGGCCCCGGGCGATGACGCGGTCGATTTCGGCGAGGCGCTGTTTCATGGGAAGACCTCCTTTGAGAGAGTGAGGAGTTAGGAGTGTGGAGTGTGGAGTGTGGAGTGTGGAGACAACCCCTCAGTCAACCTGCGGTTGACAGCTCCCCTTGCACAGGGGAGCCGAGGCTGCCGCGCAGTATTCCGTAGGGGCGGCGTTGCGCCGCCCGCCTTTGCCGTATTCCATAGGGGGACCAGATTGCCACGGCCTGCGGCCTCGCAATGACGTACAACGAAACACAGTCGAACTCCATCATCGCGAGTCGAACAACGTCATTGCGAGGAGGCCGACAGGCCGACGTGGCAATCCGGTCTCCCTGGAGAAAAACAAGGGATTTCCAGTGCATCGCCCCGGTCGTGTGGACTACCTGTGCACAACCACCTTGTACGCCTTCGTGCAGTCCGTCTCGACGGTGGTCGCGCCGTTTGCGGTCCTGACAATATACCGCGCGGCGGGGTTCCCGTGCACGTCCGGCACGGTCACGACGATCTCGCCGTCCTCGGGCTCGAACACGTGCAGCTCCAGGCCATCCGCGTAGTCGTAATCGGGCCGCTCCTCGCATGCGCCCATCGGGATCACGCTGTTGGGCCGCGCCATCAGCGGCAGCGACAAAAAGCCGTGCGTCTCGCGCCGCCAGGTGTCGCCCGCCGTCTTCTCGCCGGTGAGGATATTCGTCCACGTGCCCGCGGGCAGGTAGTAGTCCGCGTGGCCGTCGGCATGCATCACCGGCGCGACCAGCAGGTTCGCGCCCAGCATGTACTGCCGGTCGCACGTCTCGCAGGCGATGCTCTGCGGGAATTCGAGCATCATCGGCCTCAGCATCGGCACGCCCTTCTCGTGCGCCTCGACCGCCGCGCCGTACAAATACGGCATCAGCCGGTTCTTCAGCCGCGCAAAGCGCTTCACGACGTCGTTCGCCTCGTCGTCGAACAGCCACGGCACGCGATAGCTGGTCGAGCCGTGCAGGCGGCTGTGGCTGGAGAGCAGGCCGAACGCCGCCCAGCGCTTGTACACGTCCGCCGTCGCGGTCTGCTCGAAGCCGGCGATGTCGTGGCTCCAGAAGCCGAAGCCGCTGTGGCTGATCGACAGGCCGCTGCAAAGCGTCTCCGCCATGCTCATGTAGCTGGCGGAGCTGTCGCCGTTCCAGTGCACCGGGAACTGCTGCCCGCCCACGGTGGCGCTGCGGGCGAACACCACCGCGTCGCCCTCCCCGCGGAAATCGCGGATGCAGTCGAACACCATCTTGTTGTACAGGTAGGCGTAGTAGTTGTGCATGCGCAGCGGGTCGCTGCCGTCGAAATACTTGATGCCCCTGACCGGGATGCGCTCGCCGAAGTCGGTCTTGAAGCAGTCCACGCCCATCTCCATCAGCCTGCGCAGCCTTTCGCAGAACCACGCCCGCGCCGCCGGATTCGTCACGTCGAGAATCGCCATGCCCGGCTGCCACATGTCGGTCTGCCAGACGTCGCCGTTCTCCTTCCGAATGAAGTAGCCCTCGCGGACGCCCTCGTCGAACATCGCGCTCTCCTGCGCGATGTAGGAGTTGATCCAGCAGCACACGTGCAGGCCGCGCGCCTTCAGCTTCCTGAGGAGCCCCTCCGGGTCCGGGAACACGTCCGGGTCCCAGGTGAGGTCCGTCAGGTGGTTGTCCTTCATCCAGAAGCAGTCGAAGTGGAACACGGAAAGCGGGATGTCCCGCCGCGCCATGCCGTCGATGAAGGACGTGACGGTCTTCTCGTCGTAGCTGGTGGTGAAGCTGGTCGACAGCCACAGCCCGAAGCTCCACGCCGGGGGCAGCGCCGGGCGGCCCGTCAGCGCCGTGTAGCGCTCGAGGACGCCCTTGGGGGTCTGGCCGAAGATCACGTCGTAGACCAGCTTCTGCCCCGGCAGGCTGAACTGCACGCGCTCCACCTTCTCGCTGGCCACCTCGAAGCTCACGTCGCCGCTGTCCTCCACCAGCACGCCGTAGCCGCGGTTGGTCATGTAGAAGGGCACGTTCTTGTAGGCCATCTCGCTGGCGGTGCCGCCGTCGCCGTTCCAGATGTCCACCACCTGGCCGTTCTTCACGTACTCGGTGAAGCGCTCGCCCAGGCCGTACACGCGCTCGCCCACGTCCAGATCCAGCGATTCGATCATGTAGTCGCGGCCCGTCTCGCGGTTGAAGGCGTGCGCCATCGCGTGGTGGCCGGACTCGGTCAGCCTTTCGCCGTCGCCCTCGTAGGTCACGCGCCAGCCGCCGAACGCCTTGCGGATCACGGCCTTCGCGCGGCCGGACTGAAAGGTGTAGGCGTCCTCCGTCTCGGTGTCGTTGAGCTCGAAGTGCGGGCCGCGGTCCTGCGCGCCGCGCCAGTGCTCGACGCGCACGCGGATGACGTCCGGCATCGGGGCGGTGAACGTGACGGTCAGCGTCGCGTGGTTCAGCAGGGCCCCGCGCCCGTTCACGGGCACGCAGGCGCACACGATCCGCAGCGCGTCGCCGTCGATGGCCGCCGAGAAGCTCTGCGTGGCAAAGTTGAAGTCGAATTCGGGCTTGTTCACCCAGTAGCCGTCGGTAAATTTCATGGCGCGTCTTCCTCCCCGTGCGTCTCTTCGCTCTGTTCCCGCTCGCGGCGCTTGCGCTCATCCCGCCGCTTCTGGGCCTTGATGTACACGTACAGCGCGTCGAAGGGCCCGATCACCAGGCAGATGAGCAGCGCGATCCAGTACCAGCGCACGCCCTTCACCTCCCGCTGTCGTGATGGATGGGGTCGGCGGATTCTGATGGAATCCGCCGACATCCATTCTACCATTGCGCCCCGGCGGGCGTCAAGGCTCCCCGGGGCGAATTTCATAGATTATACTTCTGCGACAAAGTGGCCGTCGCCATCCAGGCGCAGCCGCAGGTCCGCGGGCAGCGAACGCTCCAGGCACAGCCGCGCGTTGGCCATGTCGCTTCGGTCCACGAACGCGGCGGCCGCCTCCGGGCTTTTGCCGCCCTCGACGTGCCGCGCCACGAGCCGCCGACGCAGCAGCACCGGGTCGGCGTCGATGAAGATCGTGTAGTCCGCGCACCGGCGCAGCTCGCGCCAGCCGGGGGCGTCCAGCAGCAGGTAGTTGCCCTCGACGAGCGCGATCTCCCCCGTTGGCGCGTCGCCCGGCACCGGCTCGTGGAGCGCGCGGTCGTAGCGGGGCCAGAGGACCTCCTCGCCCGCCGCCACGCGACAGAGGGCCCGCGCGAGCGCCTCGACGTCAAAGGTCTCGGGCGCGCCCTTGACGCTCGCCAGCGGGATGGCTTCGCCGTTTCGCACGACGGTGTGACTGGACAGGTGCGCCTGGGGGTAGTGAAAGCCGTCCATGCCCAGCGCGTCGAGGGCCAGAAGCCCCGGCGTCTCGCGCGAGAGCGCCGCCAACAATGCCGCCAGCGTGCTCTTGCCCGCGCCCGGCGGGGCCGCCAGCAGCGCCGCCACCCGGCGGCCCTTCTCGCGCCGCAGCGCCGTCAGCCGCCTCAGAAGCGGCAGGAAGACGCCCTCGACGTCCGCGTCGCGGAACTCGGCCTCGACCATCCGCCCGCTGTTCTCCAGTGCGCGCTGCATCGCCACGCCCCCTTCCCCGAACAGTGTAGCACACCCGCCGGTCGGGATGCAAGGGGAACGTTTCGGGTGGGGACGCGAAAAGATCCTTCGCTGCGCTCAGGATGACATCGTTGGCATAGTCCAAACCTTGTCATCCTGAACGAAACGAAGGATCTTTTCCCGCGCTCAGGAGGACATCATCAGCATTGTCCAGACGTTGTCATCCTGAGCGAAGCGAAGGATCTTTTTCCAGGTCACGAAAGCGCCCGCATCAGAACAGCAGGCTCTCCTCGCTCTTCGGGTCGAACAGCTGCGCCACCTTCTCGGGGAAGGTGAAGCGGAGCTTGCTGCCGTAGGCGAGGCTGGCGCGCTGCGCCTCGGTGAGCTCCAGCGTGGGGATGCGCAGGATCACGGAGGTGCCGTCGGCCAGGTCCACGTGCAGGTGCAGCTCGCTGCCCATCATCTCGTTCACGCGCAGCGTGCCCTCGATGGTGTTGGCGTTGCCATCGAAGGACAGCATCGTGTGCTCGGGGCGCACGCCGAGGATCACGTCCTGGCTGCCGACGCCCTTCTTTGCCAGCTTCGCGCACTTCTCCTCGCTCAGCGGCACCTTGATGCCGTACAGCTCGGCCTGGTAGCCGTCGGAGGCCTTCACCAGCTTCGCCTTCAGGAAGTTCATCTGCGGGGAGCCGATGAAGCCCGCCACGAACAGGTTGCGCGGGGTCTCGAACACCTCCTGGGGCGTGCCGACCTGCTGGATGTAGCCGTCCTTCATGATGACGATGCGGTCGCCCAGCGTCATGGCCTCGGTCTGGTCGTGGGTGACGTAGATGAACGTGGTGTCGATGCGCTTGCGCAGCAGGATGATCTCCGCGCGCATCTGGTTGCGCAGCTTCGCGTCCAGGTTGGAAAGCGGCTCGTCCATCAGGAACACCTGCGGCTCGCGCACGATGGCGCGGCCGATGGCCACGCGCTGGCGCTGGCCGCCGGACAGGTTCTTGGGCTTGCGGGCCAGGTATTCGGTGATGCCCAGGATCTCCGCCGCCTGGCACACCCGGCGGTGGACCTCCTCGTTGCTCATCTTGCGAAGCCGCAGGCTGAACGCCATGTTCTCGTAGACGGTGATGTGGGGGTAGAGCGCGTAGTTCTGGAACACCATGGCGATGTCGCGGTCCTTGGGTTCCACGTCGTTCACCACGCGGTCGCCGATCGTCAGGGTGCCGTCGGAGATATCCTCCAGGCCGGCGATCATGCGCAGCGTGGTGGACTTGCCGCAGCCGGACGGGCCGACGAACACGATGAATTCCTTGTCCTTGATCTCCAGGTTGAAGTCGTGCACGGCCACGACGTTCTTGTCGTAGACCTTCTTGACGTGCTCAAGCTTTAAACTTGCCATATTTTCATCCTCCCGATATTATCCCTTCACGGCTCCGCCGGTGACGCCTTCGACGTAGTACTTCTGCAGCGCCAGGAACAGCGCCGTGATCGGCACCGCCACCAGCACGCCGCCCGCACAGAAGCGGGTGAAGTAGTTTTGGAAGTCGTTGGTGTTCACCCAGTTGTACAGACCGACCGCCACGTTGTAGCCCTTCGGGTCTCCGAACGCCACGTAGCTGGCGAACACATAGTCGCCCCAGGGGGCCATGAAGGCCATCAGCACCGTGTAGATCACGATAGGCTTGGCCAGCGGCATGATGATCTTCAAAAACACCTGGAAGCGCGTCGCGCCGTCGATGCGGGCGGATTCGTCCAGGGACTTGGGGATTGTGTCGAAGAAGCCCTTGGAGATGTAGTAGCCCATGCCCGAGGATGCGCAGTAGATCAGGATCAGGCCGGGCACCGCGTTCGCCTGGGTCAGGCCCAGCTGCTTGAGCAGGAAGTACAGCGTGATCATCGTGAGGAAGCCCGGGAACAGGCCCAGCACCAGCACCGAGTTCATGATCAGCTTGCGCCCCTTGAAGCGCAGGCGGCTGAGCGCGTAGCTGACGGACAGCACGATGGCCGTCTGCAGCACGGCGGTGAACAGGGCGATGGTCAGCGTGTTGATGTACCAGCGCACGTACTGGCTCGCGGTCATCGGGGCAAGCATGTGCTGGATGATGATCGAGAGCACCAGGAACTCCAGCGCCAGCGTGCACAGCTTCTTCGCGCCCTCGTGCTTGTCCTCCACCACGTAGCCGGGGATGGAGCGCAGGAGCTTGCTGTCCTGCTTCAGGTAGACCTTGGCCATGAGGAAGCCCACCAGCATGAACAGCGCCAGCGCGATCAGCAGCGTGCCCGCCTTGCCGGCCAGGGCGAAGCCCTGCAGCGCGGCGGTGAGCGCGACGAGCGCGGCGAAGGCGACCAGCAGGCTGCCGCCGATCATCAGGATGCGCGCGCCCTTGTCCTCGCCCTCGCGCTTGTCCAGTGCCTTGCCGCACAGGTGGATCAGCAGCGTGGCCGCCGCGGCCACGATCAGGCCAACGAGTATGGCCTTGCCGCACCAGGAGAAGAAGTTGCTGCCCTCGAACAGGAAGGCGTAGTTGTCCAGCGAAAAGTGCTTGGGGAGCAGGTAGTCCACCATGCCGCCCTTCTCCAGCTTGTAGGAGCGGAAGGACTGGAGGACCAGGAACACGAAGGGGACGAGCCAGATGATGGACATGATGGTCAGCACGGTGTAGATCGTGCCGTTTGTCCGGCGCTCGTGGCCCTTCTTGCTGCGCAGCTTGGGCTGCGCTGCCAGCGTATTCTTCTCAGCCATTACTGGAAATCCTCCTCATTCTTCACGGACGGTATCAGGTTGTAGACCACCAGGTTGATCACGGCCAGCACCACGAACACCATGATGCCGATGACGGCGGCGATCTTGTAGTTCGTGTCCGAGACGGTCATGCGGTACAGCCATGTGATCAACAGGTCGGTGCTGCCGGCGTTGCCCGCCAGGCCCATCGGGCGGCCCTGCGACAGCAGGAATATGACGTTGAAGTTGTTGATGTTGCCGGTGAAGCTCGTCAGCAGGTACGGGCCCGTGACGAACAGCATGTAGGGCAGCGTGATCTTGCCGTACATCTGCATCGCGTTCGCGCCGTCGATGCGCGCGGACTCGTACAGGTCGGCCGGGATGTTCATCAGTATGCCGGTGGCGATCAGCATCAGGTAGGGGATGCCGATCCAGATGTTGATGAGGATGATCGTGAACCGCGCCCAGCCCGGGTCGGTCCAGAACGGGATCTTCTCGTGGATGATGCCCCACTTCAACAGGTAGGTGTTGATCAGGCCGTCCGCCGCGAACATCTTGGACACATACAGCAGCGACACGAACTGCGGGATGGCGATGGTCATGACCAGGATCGTGCGCCACATCTTCTTCAGCTTGATGCCCTTCTTGTTGATCATGATGGCCACGAACATGCCCAGGAAGTAGTTGAGGAACGTGGCAAAGAAGGCCCATACCAGCGTCCAGAACAGCACCTGGCGGAACGTATCGCCGTAGCTGGCCGAGCCGGAGGACAGCAGCTGCTTGAAGTTCTCAAAGCCCACCCACGTGAACAGCTTGGCGGGAGGCTGGTGGTTGTAGTCGAAGTTCGTGAACGCGACCAGGATCATGAAGAAGATCGGCAGGATCGTGAACACGAACACGCCCAGCGTCGGCAGCGCCAGCAGCGTCTTGTGGAACTGGCTGTCCATCAGCGACTGCAGGTCCTCCTTCGTGCTCTTGAGCTTCTTGCCGGAGGCCTCGATCTGCTGGGCGATCTTGTTCTGCTTGATGTTCACGCGCCAGGTGTAGATGAACGCCAGCACGAAGAACAGCGTCAGCACGCCGTAGAGCAGGATCAGGAACGAGTTGTCGCCGTAGACGGTCTTGCGGCCCACCTTCTCGGTGGCCACGGTGCCCAGCGTGCCCAGCTTGGACAGGTACGCCATGCCGAAGTTCACCATGTAGAGGTTGAACACCGTCTGGAACAGGAAGAACAGCAGGCCGCGGCCCCACTGCCCGCGCGCCATGCTGCCCGAGCCCATGATCAGGTAGGATAGCCGCGTCTTCCAGTCGCCGTTCTTGAACGTGGTGAACAGGTCCGCGACGGAGAGGCCGAAGGCCTTGAAGAAGCCCGCGATGGCCCGCCCCAGCTTCACGAAGCCGCCGCCGATCCGCCCGGGCAGCGCCTTGAAGAACTTGCCGAAGTTGTAGGCAAACTTCTGGGGCTTACTCATTTTGAGATAGTTTAAATCGACCATGTGATACTACCCCTTTGTTCGATGTTGTTCAAGGATAGGAGGCGACGGTTGAAAGATTCTTCGACTGCGCGTCGCTTTCCGCGACGCTTCGCTCAGAATGACACGCTACCGGGTCGTTTGTCATCCTGAGCGAAGCCTTGCGAACAGCAAGGCGAAGTCGAAGGATCTGTACATATCAAAGCGGCGCAACGCCTCTTTTATATGAAACGATCCCTGCCTCCGTTCATCGAAAAGGACCGGGGAATGAACCCCGGTCCGTGTCGCCGCCGCGCTTACTTCGCGGCGTAGGATTCGCAGGTCTCCTGGAACTCGGTCAGCGCGGCCATCAGGGTGTCGTCGTCCGCGTCGTCGAACTCCTTGCCGATGATCCGGTCGCCCAGGCCGGTGGCCAGGCTCCAGTAATCGCCGGGATACTGGCCCTGCGGGATGGTGAAGGCCAGCTGCTCAGCCAGCGCGGACAGCGCCACGTCGGCCTTCACGGCGTCGCTCTGCTGGGCCTCCAGGTTGGAGGGACCCCAGCCCAGCGCCTCGTAGCGGGCCAGCTGCACGTCGCCGGAGGTCAGCCAGGCGGCCAGCGCGTCGCACGCAGCCAGCTTGTCCTCGTCGGTCTGGGGCTTCACGCCCAGGAGCTTAAACCCGCCGAAGCCGGACAGCTGATAGCCGTCGACGGTGGGCAGCTTGGCGGCGGCGTAGTTGTCGCCGAAGAGCTCCTTGGCGGCCTCGGAATCCCAGGTGCCGTCCACGATCGCGCCCACGTTGGTGGCGTTGGAGATGGAGGAGCCGTTCTGGAAGGCGGGGCTCTTGGACAGCTTGATCATGCTCTTGAGGGCCTTCAGGCCGTTCTCGGAGGCATAGTCGCTGTTGCAGGCGATCAGGTTGCCCTCGTCGTCGGAATCATAGGTCAGGGTGCAGCCCGTGCCGAAGAAGAACGCGGTCTGATACCAGCCGGAGTTGATCTCCATGTAGAAGCTCTTGCCCGCGGCCTCGCAGTCGGCCAGGACCTTGTCCAGGTCGGAAGGATCGGTCACGACGCTCTTGTCGTAGTACATGAAGTAGCCGTTGTCGCTGGTCAGCGGATAGGCGTACAGCGTGTCGCCCATCGTGGCGGCGCCGACGGAACCGGCGTCGTTCTCGGCCTTGACGATCTCGGCGTTGCCGGGCTCGACCTCTTCCAGGGCGCCGGCGGCCACGATGCGGGCCAGCTGGTCCTGCGCGAAGTTGAACACGTCCGCGGCGGCGTCCACGTCGGTGATGACCTTGCCGGCGGCGTCGCCCTCGCCCACGGGCTCGATGGTGACGTTCATGTCGGCGTACTCGGGATTGGCGGCCTTGAAGGCCTCAACCTGCTCGGCGGTGAAATCCACGGCGGCGTCCGGCACCCAAACCTTCAGGTCGCCGCTGTAGCCCTCCGCGAACGCGGCGCAGCTCAGGGTCAGCACCAGCGCGACGGCCAGCGCAAGAGCAAACAGTTTCTTCATGGTAAAACCTCCTTTTATTGTGTCGCGCGCCGCTTCGCGGCCCGCGAATGGGGTCACCCCCATTGAGAACAACGTTATTATAGCACTCTGTTAACTTCTTGTCAAAAGGAAAAGGGCCGTTTTTGGTAAGTTGATAGAATTTTTTTGTCCCACGATAGGATATTGCCAGTTTTTGAAAAAGATTCTTTGCTTCGCAAGCCTGCGGCACGACTCCGGCTGCGCCTTCGCTCAGAATGACAGGGAAGCTGCGCAAAAATGTCATCCTGAGCGAAGCCGTAGCCGAAGGCGCGGCGAAGAGAAGGATCTTTTCTCTATTCCTTTTTTACCCTACGGTAGCGCCCCGGGGACGTGCCGTACTTGCGGCGGAAGCGGCGGATGAAGTAGCTGACGTTGTCGAAGCCGCAGTTCGCAGCCACGGCGGAGATGTCGTCGCCGGTCTCCTTTAAGTAGTAGACGGCCGCCGAAAGCCGGTAGTCCGTCAGGTAGTCCACGAACGTGCGGCCGGTCACCTGGCGGAAGATGCGCATGAAGTGGGAGGGGCTGTAGCCCGCCACGGCGGCGGCGTCCGCCACGGCGATGGGGCGGCCGAAGTTGGCCTTCACGTAGCCGAACAGGCCCTTCAGCTTTTCCGCGTCCTCGGCGGGCTTGCCCTGCGGCGCGGCGAGCCGGTGGCGGTTCAGCGCGAACAGCAGCCTGAACAGCTGGCTCTTCACCAGCAGCGGATAGCCCGGGGCCTTCTCGGCGCAGGCGGCGTCCGCGCCGTCTAGCGCGGCGCTCACGTCGGCGTGCAGCGGCGTACCCGGCCGGATGGGCCGCTCGACGAGCAGCTCGCCCCGGCGCAGCGCGTCCACCACGCCGCGGCACCAGTCGTCCGCCTCCGCGCTGTCCAGCAGCGCCAGCGAGAAGATGATGTTCTCGTACTCCATGCGCCCGTCGGGGTCGCCCTCGATGGCGTGCAGCTCGCCCGGCAGCACCGGCACCACGCAGCCCGCCGACACCGGGTAGCTCTCCAGGTTCACCGACACCGTGCCGCTGCCCTTCTTGATGTAGATCAGCTCCATCTGCTCGTGCCAGTGCGGGTTCACGCGGTCGAAGTCCTGCGGGATCGTGCACAGATACGTGTCGTAGGCAAACCCCGGCTGCTCGTGCAGCCGCGTCTCCTGATACTGGGTGTATTGCTCGAGTTCCATGCGCACCTCCGGGGGAGTGTGGAGTGTGGAGTGTGGAGTGTGGAGTTAGAAATGCCGGAGAACGCGGCAGCCACTATCCCTGTTCCCTGTTCCCTGTTCCCTGTTCCCTGTTCCCTGTTCCCTCACATGATAGTATTGTATCATAAACTGCCCGAATCCTGCAAGACTTTTCCCGCGATAAGGGAGTATAATGCAGTTATCACACTGACAGGAGGAATCCGCCATGAGCCGCACCCTGAAAGATTACGCCGGAAAGCCCCTGAACGCATGCACGAAGCTGGAGCTGTTCAACGCCCTGCTGCGCCGCGTGGACGACGCGGCCCGCGAGAGGGGCTTCAACGAGGGCAAGAAGAAGCTGTATTACATCTCGGCGGAGTTCTTGATCGGCAAGCTGCTGAGCAACAACCTGATCAACCTCGGCCTCTACGACGAGGTGAAGGCGGAGCTGGCCGGGGCGGGCGTGGCGCTTTCCGACCTGGAGGAGTTCGAGCTGGAGCCCTCGCTGGGCAACGGCGGCCTGGGCCGACTGGCCGCCTGCTTCCTGGACAGCCTGGCCACGCTGGGCCTGCCCGCCGACGGCGTGGGCCTGGCCTACCACTGCGGCCTGTTCAAGCAGAACTTCGTGGACAACCGCCAGGCCGAGACCCCGGACACCTGGCTGCGCTGGGGCACCGAGAGCTGGATGCACCGCACCGCCACCCACTACGACATCCCCTTCGGCGGCGCGACGCTGCGCTCCACGATGTATGAGATCACCGTGACCGGCTACCACGGCCAGTGCGGCAGGCTCCGCCTGTTCGACGTGGACACCGCCGACGAGCGGCTGATCAAGTCCGGCATCGCGTTCGACCAGGGCGACCTGGCGAAGAACCTGACGCTGTTCCTCTACCCCGACGACAGCACCGACGCGGGCCGCCTGCTGCGCGTGTACCAGGAGTACTTCATGGTGGCCAACGCCGTGCGGCTGATCCTGGACGAGTGCGCGGCCCGCGGCAGCGACCTGCACGACCTGGCCGACTACGCCGCCATCCAGATCAACGACACGCACCCGACGCTGGTGATCCCGGAGCTGATCCGGCTGCTGACGGAGCGGGGGATCGGCGAGGACGAGGCCGTGGAAATCGTGACGAACGTCTGCGGCTACACGAACCACACCATTTTGGCCGAGGCGCTGGAGAAGTGGCCCGTCGCGTACCTGGAGCGCGCCGTGCCCCACCTGATGCCGATCATCCGCCGCCTGGACGCGCGCGTGAAGGCCAAATTCGACGACCCCTTCCTGTGGATCGTCGACGCCTCCGGCTACGTGCACATGGCCAACCTCGACATCCACTACAGCCATTCCGTGAACGGCGTGGCGCGGCTGCACACCGAGATCCTGAAGAACGCCGAGCTCGCGCCCTTCTACGCCGCCTACCCGGAGAAGTTCAACAACAAGACCAACGGCATCACGTTCCGCCGCTGGCTGATGAGCTGCAACCGCGAGCTTGCTGACCTGATCGACGGCGCGATCGGCGCGGGCTGGCGCGCGGACGCCGCCCAGCTGGAGAAGCTCAAGGCGTTCGCAAACGACGCGGCCTTCCTGAAGCGGCTGGCGGGCGTGAAGCGCGCGAACAAGCGGCACTTCGCCGAATGGCTGAAGGACCACCAGGGCGCCGACATCGACCCGGATTCCGTGTTCGACGTGCAGTCCAAGCGCCTGCACGAGTACAAGCGCCAGCAGCTGAACCTGCTGTGGATCATCCGCCAATTCCTGGACATCCGCGCCGGGAAGACGCCCGAGCGCCCCGTGACCGCGATCTTCGGCGCGAAGGCCGCCCCGGCCTACACCGTCGCCAAGGACATCATCCACGCGATCCTCTGCCTGTCGGACGTGATCGCCGCCGACCCCGCGGCGTCGAAGTGGCTGAAGGTCGTGATGGTGGAGAACTACAACGTCTCCGCCGCCGAAAAGCTGATCCCCGCCTGCGACCTGTCCGAGCAGATCTCCCTCGCCTCCAAGGAGGCCAGCGGCACCGGCAACATGAAGTTCATGCTCAACGGCGCCGTGACGCTGGGCACGATGGACGGCGCGAACGTGGAGATCGCCGAGCTGGTGGGCCCGGACAACATCTACACGTTCGGCGCGTCCTCGGACGAGGTGATCGCGCGCTACCGCCGCGGCGACTACGACCCCCGGGCGTACCTGGAGGCCGACGCGGCGCTGGCCGAAGCGCTGGACTTTTTGACCGGCGAGGAAATGCTGGCCGCCGGCGACGCGCAGAGCCTCGCCCGCCTGCACGACGAGCTCGCCAACAAGGACTGGTTCATGACCTTCCCGGACTTTGCCGACTACTGCCGCGTCAAGGCGCAGGCCCTCGCCGACATGGGCGACGAGGCCGCCTGGAGCCGCAAGGTCCTCGCGAACATCGCCATGGCCGGGTTCTTCTCCTCCGACCGCACCATCGCCGAGTATGATCGGGATATTTGGGGGTTGAGGGAGGAGAGATGAGACTGAAGACTGAAGACTGAAGACTGAAGAATGAGGAATGGGTGGCGGCTGCCTCGCGTCTGCCCAAAAGCCTTCCCCTATGGGGAAGGTGGATCGCTGCGTAGCAGCGAGACGGAAGAGGTCGCTTTCCGTTCCTCCCTGTAGGGGCGGCGATGCGCCGCCCGCTAAAACGTACGTTGCGTTCAGGGCGGGCGCCGCATCGGCGCCCCTACTATGATGTGAAAAAGATCTTTCGCTTGGGCCGCCTCGAACAGAGGCGGCCCCTTTTCCCCCAACTCCACAACCCCGCACAACAAACCGCACCCACAGCCATTTCCTTTTCTCCCCCTTGCGATTAAAATGAATTTAAGGTAAAATGATACCGACGGCAGGAGGCGGCGATATGCGCTACGGCTACTTTGACGATGCGGCGCGGGAGTATGTGATCGACCGGGTGGACGCGCCCTTTTCCATGACCAACTACCTGGGCACCCAGCGGATGGGCGCGGTCGTGTCCCACAACGCGGGCGGCTACTGCTGGCTGGATTCGCCCCAGTTCCACCGCATCACGCGCTTTCGGCCCAACGGCGTACCGATGGACTTCCCCGGGCACTACGTCTATTTAAAGGACGCGGAGACGGGCGATTACTGGTCCGTCAGCTGGCAGCCCGTGGGCGCGGACCTGAAGGACGCGAAGTACGCCTGCCGGCACGGGCTGAGCTACTCCACCTACACCTGCGAAAAGGGCGGCATCGCCGCCAGCCAGACGCTGTTCATCCCCCGCGAGGACGGCGGCGCGGACCCGGTGGAGATCTTCGACGTGCGCGTGCGCAACGACTCGGACCGCCCGCGGCGCATCGACGTGACCGGCTACGTGGAGTTCTCGTTCCACAACATCGACATCGACAACCAGAACTTCCAGATGAGCCTCTACTGCGCCGGGTCGCTCTTCGAGGACGGCGCGGCGGTGTGCGAGCTGCACTACGAGCCCGACAGCTTCCAGTTCTTCGCGGCGTCGTTCGAGCCGGACGGCTGGGAGGGCACCCGCGACGGCTTCATCGGCCCCTATCGCACCGAGAGAAACCCGATCGGCGTTGAGCGCGGCCTCGCGGGCGGCTGTGAAAACGGCGGCAACCCCGTCGGCGCGCTGATGAAGCGGCTGACGCTTCAGCCCGGCGAGGAGCAGCGGGTGCTGTTCTACCTGGGCACGGGCCGCGGCGAAGCCGCCAGGGCCGCCCGCGCGAAGTACGACTTCGCCGGGGCCGACCGCGCGTTCGCCGACCTCGCCGCGTTCTGGGACGAAAAGCTGGGCGCGCTGCAGGTGGACACCCCGCACGCGAACATGAACCGCAGCCTGAACATCTGGAATTTGTACCAGAGCGAGGTGAACGTGCTGTTCTCGCGCTTCGCGTCGTTCATCGAGGTGGGCGGGCGCACCGGGCTGGGCTTCCGCGACACGGCGCAGGACGCCATGTGCATCCCCCACGCCGAGCCCGAGGGCTGCAAGAGGCGCATTTTGCAGCTGCTAAACGGCCTGACCCGCGCCGGCTACGGCCTGCACCTGTTCGACCCCGCGTGGTTCGAGGGCAAGGAGGAAGAGGAGGAGTGGTCGCCCACGGTGGTGCCGAAGGCCGCGGACAACAAGCGCGTGCACGGCATTGAGGACGCCTGCGCCGACGACGCGCTGTGGCTGATCCCCGCCGTCGTGGAGTACGCGCGCGAGACCGGCGAGCTCGCGTTCTTCGAGCAACCCGTCCCCTACGCCGACGGCGAGGCCGAATCGGTGTGGGCGCACATGCGGCGCATCCTCGACTTCTCCTATTCCCAGCTGGGCAGCCACGGCATCACGAAGGGTCTGCGGGCCGACTGGAACGACTGCCTGAACCTGGGCGGCGGCGAGAGCGCCATGGTGGCCTTCCTGCTGGTCTGGGCCACGGAGCACTTCCTGGACGCCGCGCGCTTCCTGGGCCGCGACGGGGACGTCGAGAAGTACGGCGCGAAGCTGGCCGCGCTGAAGGACGCCTGCCAGGCCTGCCTGTGGGACGGCGCGTGGTTCCTTCGGGGCTTCACCGCTGGGAGCGGACCCTCTTCCGATAAGCGCGCCATCGGCAGCCACATGTCGAAGGAGGGCAAGGTGCACCTGGAGAGCAACGCCTGGGCGGTGGCCTCCGGCGCGGCCACCCGCGAGCAGGGCCTCTCGGCGATGGACGCCGTGGACGAATGGCTCTACACGCCCTACGGCCTGATGCTGAACGCCCCGGCGTTCACCGAGCGCGACGACGGAATCGGCTTCGTCACGCGCGTGTATCCCGGCATCAAGGAGAACGGCGCGGTGTTCAGCCACCCGAACCCCTGGGCGTGGGTGGCCGAGTGCAGGCTGGGCCGCGGCAGCCGCGCGATGAAGTTCTACGACGCGCTGCTGCCCGAGAACCAGAACGACATCATGGAGATCCGCCAGGCCGAGCCCTACAGCTATTGCCAGTTCATCATGGGCCGCGACCACGCCGCCCACGGGCGCGCGCGGCACCCGTTCATGACCGGCTCGGCGGGCTGGGCCTA
This sequence comes from uncultured Eubacteriales bacterium, assembly GCA_902773515.1. Lineage (GTDB taxonomy): Bacteria > Bacillota > Clostridia > Christensenellales > Aristaeellaceae > UBA2862. The sequence continues at coordinate 18,153 of CACYET010000024.1, forward strand.
CTTCGCCGCCACGCGCTTCATGCTGGGCGTGCGGCCTCAGTTCGACCGCCTGACGGTGGACCCCTGCGTGCCCGCCGACTGGGACGGCTTCGCCGTCACAAGGCGCTGGCGCGGCGCGACCTACCGCATCCGCGTCGAAAACCCCGACCACGTGGAGAAGGGCGTCCGGGCGATCGAGGTGGACGGAAAGCCCGCGGATTGCATCCCCGCCTTTGCGGAGGGGGCGCATCAGGTGAGGGTGGTTATGGGAGATAATCCGGAATAACTGCCGGTGATTGGCAGGTTTGCGAAGCCCTGCTGCGCCATGCAAGGCGCTGTTTGGAAACACAATGTACAGATCCTTCGCTTCGCTCAGGATGACAACGATGCGCAGTGCTGTCATTCTGAGCGAAATGGAGCCGAAGGCGGAATGGAGTCGAAGAATCTGTACGCAACGCGCAGAAGTACATTTCAATAGGAGTGATCCGATATGATCCAATTCGGTACCGGCGGTTGGCGCGCCGTCATCGGCGACGGGTTCACGCGCGAAAACATCCAGAAGGTCGCGGCGGCGCTGGGGCGGCGCATCGTCCGCGAGGGCGTCCGCAGGGAGATCTGCATCGGCTACGACCGGCGCTTTCTGAGCCGCGAGGCCGCCGTCTGGTTCTCCGAGGCCATTGCGGGCGAGGGCGTGAAGGTGGACTTCATCAACATCTCCCCGCCCACGCCGCAGATCATGTTCACGGTCAAGAGCTGGGAGCTGCCCTACGGCGCGGCCATCACCGCCAGCCACAACCCGGCGCTGTACAACGGCATCAAGCTGTTCACCTACGGCGGACGCGACGCGCTGCCGGAGGTGACGGACGAGATCCAGGCCGTGGCCAACGCGCTCACCCCCGCGGACATCCATCCGATCGACTTCGAGGAGGGCAAGCAGTCGGGGGCCATCGTGCTGGTGGACACCCGCGACGCCTACCTGGACTCGATCCTCGAGCGCATCGACACGAAGGCCATCCGCAGGCGTCGGCCGCGCATCGTGCTGGACCCGATGTACGGCGTCAGCCGCACGGGCCTGATGACCATACTGTACAGCTGCCGCTGCGACGTGACCGTCATCCACGACACCCACGACGCGTTCTTCGGCCGCCGCCTGCCCGCGCCCACCGTGGACACGCTGGCGGACCTGCAGCGCCAGGTGATCGACCAGGAGGCCGACCTGGGCATCGCCACCGACGGCGACGCCGACCGGCTGGGCGTGATCGACGAGAAGGGCCGCTACGTCTCCGCCAACGAGATCCTGGTGCTGCTGTACTACTACCTGCTCAAGTACAAGGGCTGGAAGGGGGCCGTGGTGCGCAACATCGCCACCACCCACCTGCTCGACCGCGTGGCCGCGAAGTACGGCGAGGCGTGCATCGAGGTGCCCGTGGGCTTCAAGAACATCTCCGCCGCGATGCAGGAGCACGACGCGCTGCTGGGCGGCGAGAGCTCCGGGGGCCTGACGGTGCGCGGCCACATCTTCGGCAAGGACGGCCTCTACGCGGCCTCGCTGCTGGTGGAAATGCTGGCCGTGACGGCCAAGCCGCTTTCGCAGACGGTGCAGGAGATCTTCGACGAGTTTGGCGAATTGCACATGGCGGAGTACGACTGGCTGCTGACCGAGGCGCGCAAGCAGGAGATCTCCTCGCGCGTGTTCGAGCGGCGCGAGCTGCCCGCGTTCGACGCGCCGATCACCCGCGTCAGCTGGGAGGACGGCTGCAAGCTGTACCTCGTGGACGAGTGGATCATACTGCGCTTCTCCGGCACCGAGCCGCGCGTGCGC
>CACYET010000025.1 GCA_902773515.1 uncultured Eubacteriales bacterium
CGGGCGACGTGGTGATCCTGCTGGGCGGGCGCACGGGCCGCGACGGCTGCGGCGGCGCGACGGGCTCCAGCAAGGCCCACACGCACGAGTCGCTGGAGACGTGCGGCGCGGAGGTGCAGAAGGGCAACGCCCCCGAGGAGCGCAAGCTGCAGCGGCTGTTCCGCGACGAGCGGGCCGTGCGCATGATCAAGCGCTGCAACGACTTCGGCGCGGGCGGCGTGTCCGTCGCCATCGGCGAGCTGGCCGACGGCCTGGACATCGACCTGAACGCCGTGCCCCGCAAGTACGACGGCCTGGACGGCACGGAGCTGGCGATCTCCGAATCCCAGGAGCGCATGGCCGTGGTGCTCGCGCCCGGGGACGTGGACGCCTTCTGCGCGCTGGCGGATGGGGAGAACCTCGAGTCCACGCGCGTGGCCGTCGTCACGGCCGAGCCGCGGCTGGTGATGCGCTGGAACGGCGCGGACATCGTGAACGTCGCGCGCGACTTTTTGAACTCCAACGGCGCGCCCAAGCGCACCGACGTTGTCGTCGCCGCGCAGGACAAGGCGGACGCGCCCGTGAAGCGGGGCTTTGCCGAGGGCATGCGCGCGATGGCCTCCGATCTGAACCTCTGCTCGCAGCGCGGCCTCGCCGAGCGCTTTGACTCCACCAACGGCGCGTCCAGCCTGCTGATGCCGTTCGGCGGCGCGCGGCAGCTGACGCCCATCCAGGCGATGGCCAGCCGCATCCCCGTCGAGGGCGGCGAGAGCGAGACCGCCAGCGTGATGGCCTACGGCTTTGACCCGTTCGTCAGCGAGCGGAGCCCGTATCGCGGGGCCTACCTCGCGGTGGTGGACTCCATCGCCAAGCTGGTGGCCTGCGGCTGCGGCACCGGCAACGTCCACCTGACCTTCCAGGAGTACTTCGAGCGCATGTCGTCCAAGGCCGCGTGGGGCAAGCCGCTGTCGGCGCTGCTCGGCGCGCTGGACGCCCAGCTGGACTTCGGCGCGGCGGCCATCGGCGGCAAGGACAGCATGTCCGGCTCGTTCGAGGACCTCCACGTGCCGCCCACGCTGGTGTCGTTCGCGGTGGGCGTCTGCCCGGCGGGGAACGTCGTGTCCGGCGAGTTCAAGCGCGCGGGCAGCCACATCGGCTGGCTGAAGCCCGACTATCGCGGCAACGGGACGCCCGATCCCGACAGCCAGAAGGCGCTGTTCAAGCGCGTGGAGCGCCTGATCGCGACCGGCGAGGTGATCTCCGCCTACGCGGTGGGCAAGGGCGGCGTGGCCGCGGCGGCCTTCCGCATGGCGCTGGGCAACGGCCTGGGCGTGATGTTCGACGACGACGCCAACCTCTTCCAGCCGATGTACGGCAGCTTCCTCGTGGAGTACTCCGACGACGCGGACCTCATGGATGTGATCGGCTGCACCACCGCAGCCCGGGCGTTCACCTGCGCCGGTGAGAGCGTGCCGGCGGACGAGCTGGAGACGCTCTACGAGGGCAAGCTGAACGGCGTGTTCCCGGCCACGGTGAAGAAGGCGTTTGCCAAGCCCCCGGTGGGCAGCTTTGAGGCGAAGGTGCGCCCGCGCCGCGCGAAGCCCGTCGTGCGCCCCCGCGTGCTGATTCCGGTGTTCCCGGGCACGAACTGCGAGTATGACACCGCGCGGGCGTTCGTCAAGGCCGGCGCCCAGCCGGAGATCATGGTGATCCGCAACCTGACGGCCCGGGCGGTCGCGGAGTCGGTGGAGGCGTTCGCCGAGGCCGTCGCCCGCAGCCAGATCGTGTTCATCCCCGGCGGCTTCTCCGGCGGCGACGAGCCGGACGGCTCCGGCAAGTTCATCACGGCCTTCTTCCGCAACCCGCGGCTCAGGGACCGCGTGCACGAGCTGTTGAACGCGCGCGACGGCCTGATGGGCGGCATCTGCAACGGCTTCCAGGCGCTGGTGAAGCTGGGCCTGGTGCCCTACGGCGAGATCCGCGAGGCGGACGAGTGCACCGAGGCCACGCTGACGTTCAACGACATTGGCCGCCACCAGTCGCGGCTCGTGCGCACCCGCGTGGCCAGCAACAAGAGCCCGTGGCTGATGTACACCCACGTCGGCGACGTGCACGTCGCGCCCGTCTCCCACGGCGAGGGCAAGTTCGTCGCGTCCGACGACGTGATCGCCCGCCTGATGGCGAACGGCCAGGTGGCCACGCAGTACTGCGACGAGAACGGAAATCCCACGATGGACATCCTCTCGAACCCCAACGGCTCCTGCGCCGCCATCGAGGGCATCACGTCTCCCGACGGCCGGGTGTTCGGCAAGATGGCCCACTCCGAGCGCGTCGGCTTCAACGTGCCGCTGTATGTGAACGTCCCCGGAAACTACGACAACGGCATGTTCCGCGGAGCGGTGGAGTATTATAAGTAGAACAAAAAAGATCCTTCGACTTCGCTGACGCTCTGCTCAGGATGACAATGACAGGTTTCGCTGTCATTCTAAGCGGAGCGTTGCCGCAGGCAAAGCGCAGTCGAAGAATCTGTTTCTCTGGCTTGATACTGACATTCGGATCAGCCGGGTGCGGTTTTACGGGTTTTTCAGCATCTCCCCCGCGATCTCCCGGTACACCCGCAGCGCGGAGGGGAAGGGGAGGGCGGCGATCTGCGCGGCGTCCACGGGCGTAAAGCCCTCCGGGAACGTCTCGCAGGACGCGCGCCAGCCCCGCATGCGCCAGACGCGGTGGGTGAACACGTGCTTCGCGCCGGGCAGGCGCTCCATCACCCGAACGCCGGTAAAGCCCAGCCCTTCGAGGACGCCGGGCAGTGCCGCCGCATCGGGATGTCCCTCGACGGCGACGAACTCGTACAGCCCGCCCAGCAGCCCCTTCGGACGGCGGCGCGTCAGCAGCCTGTCCTCGGCGAACACCAGCAGGATCGTCCAGTCCTGCTCTTTTTTCGGAACGGGCGCGGGCTTTCGCGGGAAGTCCTCCTGCGCCTCCTCCGCCAGCGCGACGCAGTGCCGCGCCACGGGGCAGAGGTCGCACCGGGGGGCCTTCGGCGTGCAGATCGACGCGCCGAGGTCCATCAGCGCCTGGTTGTAGTCGCCGGGCCGGGCGGCGTTCATCCGTTCCAGGGCGGGGGAGAGCAGGTCGAAGGGCGTGCGCAGTTCCGCCTCCCAGCCCAGCGCCCGGGCCAGTACCCGCGCCTGGTTGCCGTCCAGCGCCGGGACCGGCTCGCCGAACGCGATCGAGGCGACGGCGTTCGCGGCGTAGGGGCCGACGCCCGGCAGCGCGCGCAAGCCCGCGGCGGTGTCGGGGAAGCGCCCGCCCAGCTCGTTTGCGACGACCTTCGCCGCGGCGTGCAGGTTCCGGGCGCGCGAGTAGTAGCCCAGCCCCTCCCACAGCTTCAAAACCGCCTCCTCCGGGGCCGCCGCCAGCGCGAACACGTCCGGGAAGCGCTCCAGGAAGCGGGCGTAGTAGCCCTTCACGGTCTGCGTCTGCGTCTGCTGGAGCATGATCTCGCTCAGCCACACCCGGTACGGGTCCTTCTCCCCCCGCCACGGCAGCGCGCGGGCGTGGGCGTCATACCAACTCAATAGGTCCTTTGAAAAATCCATACGTTGCTCCGAATACAAGAGTTTAGAGTTGAGAGTTGAGAGTTTAGCGAATAGTGAAACGCTCTTTCAATATAATATAGGAAATCCGTCAGGATTTCAACCACAACTGAACTCTATACTCTCAACTCTGAACTCTCAAAAAACGCGGAGCCATGCGATATCGCATGGCTCCGCGTTTGCGTTGTTTTTTACTCCGCCGCGACAGTGGCCACTTCGCTGCCCATCAGCGACTGGATGTCGGCCCAGACCTGGCGCATGCGCGCCGCGTCGGCGTAGGCCATGCCCTCGGGCTCGCTGTCCAGCCACTGGCCCACGGCCAGGCTGTGGTAGTCGTACTTGCCGTCCTCGGTCTCGGCGCGCCACACGAACGTGGGGATGTAGACGGGGCTGGTGATCGTGAACTTGCCGTACTCGTCCGTCTCCTGGATCGTGAACTGGAAGATCACGCCGTTGTCATACTGGCCGTACTGGTCGGACAGGAAGTTGCCCGTCGCGCCCAGGCACAGCGTGCGGTGCACGGTGCCGTCGGACTGCTTGTTCTCCAGCCAGATGGCGGGCTGCACCACGTGCGGGTGGTAGCCGATGATCACGTCCACGCCCCACTCGGCCAGCTTCTTGGCGATCTTCTGCTCGGTCTCGGTGGGCTTCTGCTTGAGCATCTCGCCCCAGCTGCAGTAGCAGACGATCACGTCGGCCCCGGCGGCGCGGGCGTCCTCGATGTCCTTCTTGGCGTTGGACTTGGAGATCAGGTTCACGCCGTACTCGACGGCGGCGGGGTCCGCGTCCTTTTCGTTGCCGTTCAGGCTCTCGGTGTAGGCGATGAAGGCCACGTTGATGCCGTTGATGTTGCGGATGACGGGCGTCGCGCGCTCCTCGGCGGAGGCCGCCGCGCCCACGTAGTCCATGCCCTCGGACTGGCAGTTGGCCACGGTGGCCTGCAGCTCCGCCCAGCCGCCGTCCAGCGCGTGGTCGTTGGCCAGCATCAGCATGTCGACGCCGCTGTTCTTCAGCGCGCTGATCAGCGACGGCGGCGTGACCATCTTGTCGCTGCCGGAGTACTCGGTGGTGCCGCCCAGCGTGCCCTCCACGTCGGCCACGGTGTAGTCCGCGTTGCCCATCACCTCGGACACCAGCGAGAACATGCCGCTGAAGTCGAACGTATTTTCATTGACGGCCGAGCGCAGCAGGTTTTGCGGCATGGCGATCTCGCCCAGCGAGCGGATCGTCGCGCTGCGCGGCTCCGGCTCGGGCGTGGGCGTGGGCTCCTGCGTCACCACGGGCTCGGGCGTGGCCTCGCTGACCTCGCTCTCGCCGCCCTCCTGCGTTTCGGGCGCGTCCGGGATGACGTTCGTGACGGCCACGTCGGTGCCGCCGCCGAACGGGTGTAGCACCGCGATCACGATCGCCGCGATCAGGATCAGCGCCAGCGCGCCCAGCACCCCCAGGCCCAGGGGCGTGATGCGATAGTTCCCGATTTTCAGGCCTTTTACGGGTTTATTGGACATATCGATTCCCTCCATCGCGGAAGCGCAGGCAATGCCATATGCTTCCACCTTCATATGGATTAGTACAGATATTATAGCATAGATGCCCCCGGCAGGCAATGGAAGAATTTGATTTTTTGGTATATTTTTTGCAATAATATTTCTATATATGAATTTTGCTTAATTAAGATTGTGACAAAAATGGATTTTTTTGTTCCAAAACGATTGACAGAGCCGCATATATGATGTATGCTTGTAATGGCATTGAGTAGTTATGGGGCGTCCTATGCCATCCGGTGACCGGCGGGCGTCCGCTACCTGTCTGAATGCGTATAAGGGGTAACTGAGATATGGCGACACATTCGTTTGGAAAATTGAAATTCAACACGGACGGCGGCTTTGCCTGGAAGATGGGGGATGGGAAGGTCCATCGCCTGTTCGGCGGCAAGAAAGAGGCCGGCGCGGATGAAGAATATGTGGATACCCTCGAAACTGACGGCGAGGAAGGCTATCAGGACGCTTATGATGCGCCCGAGGGCGACGACTACGCCGGCGATTACGACTACGAGGATCGCGACGCCGAAGGCGACTATGCCGACGGCGACTTTGACGACGCCGAAGGCGACTACGCCGACGACGACTATGACGACGGCGGCAGCGACTATGCCGACGACGACTACGACGACGCGGGCTACGACGGCGGCGACGACGACTACTACGACGACGACCGCTACGACGACGACGGCTACGGCGACGATCGCTACGACGACGACGGCTATGGCGACGAAGAGGGCGGCTACGACGACCGCTATCAGGACGTGGACGCCGACGACTACGGCGCGCAGGACGGCTACGGCGAAGAGCAGAGCGGCCTGATGCGCTATGTGGACGAGAACGACTGGGTCACCTACCTGCTGCTGTTCCTGTTCCCGCCGCTGGGCATCTATTTGCTGTGGCGGCGCAACCGCTTTGACAAGCCCCTGCGCTGGGGCCTGACCGCCGCGTCGGCCATCTGGTTCGTCGTGGCGCTGATCCTGCTGCTGCGCGGCCTGTTCGGCGGCACCGGCGATCAGCAGGCCCAGCCCAGCATCACCATCCCGCCGGCGCAGGTGGAGGTCACCGTCGCGCCGGAGACCGAGACCATCGCCTCCATCGACCTGGGCGGCGGCGAGGCTCCCGCGGACGAGACCGGCAGCGAGACCGGCTCGGACGAGGGCGGCGAGGTCGCCGGGGACATCACCGAAGGCATCTCCAATCCCGCCGAAGTCGGCGACGTGGAGCCCACGGCCACGCCCCTGGCCAGCTCGTCCAGCGGCGCCAACGCCAACAACGCCACCTACGTGTGGAGCCCGGCCAGCGGCCTCTACTACCACTCCTCCAACACCTGCCCCCAGATCGAGGAGGGCGTGCAGGTGTGGCAGGTCACCAAGGAAATCGCCGAGAACAGCCGCCACCAGAGCCCCTGCCCGGACTGCATCGGCGGCGGCAACGTGACTACATATTATGCGCGCGCCGACGGCAAGTACTATCATGTGGACGAAAAGTGCTCCAACATGAAGAACGCCAAGGTGTACACCAAGGAGGCCGCCGAGGGCGAGGGCAAGAAGCCCTGCCCGGTCTGCATCCTCAAGACCCAGAAGAGCCTGGACGACGTCGCCGCGGCGGGCGCGGTGTTCATCGACTCCAACACCTCCGACAAGAGTGGCATCCAGGTCTACTACACCAAGGGCGGCACGCACTTCCACGTGAAGAGCGACTGCTCCGGCATGAAGGGGGCCACCAAGAGCTCGCTGAAGGACGCGCTGCTGGCCGGCAAGACGGCCTGCCCGAACTGCTGCCCCAGCGCGGGCACGGTGGTGTACTGCCGCGCCGACAGCAAGAGCTACCACAGCGACCAGAACTGCCAGGGCATGAAGAACGCCAAGAAGGTCTCGCTGGCCGAGGCCATGGTGATGGGCAAGCAGAAGTGCGAGGTCTGCATGAAGGCGGGCTCCGCCAGCGCGTCGATCTCGGAGAACACCTCCGGCGACAACAGCGGCAACACCGTGTCCCTCACCAGCGCCACCGGCGACAAGGTGAAGGTCTACGCCACGCAGAACGGCAAGTACTACCACACCAACAGCGCGTGCTCCGGCATGAAGGACGCCCAGCTGTACACGCTGAAGGCGATGCTCCAGGCCGGCAAGAAGGCCTGTCCCACCTGCGCCTCGATGGCCAACACGAAGGTCTACGGCGCGAAGGGGAACAAATACTATCACTCCTACGCCACCTGCTCCGACATGGAGGGGGCCACTAGCGGCACCCTGGCCGAAGCGCTGGCGGCGGGCCTGAAGCGCTGCCCGAAGTGCTGGGACAAGTCCGGCAACGCCGTCAAGCAGTCCTCCAAGACCGCCTCCAATGACAAGACCGACAGCGCGCAGACGGCCGTCACCGGCTCCACCAAGCCGAACGCGTCCGCCAGCAAGGCCACGGCCAGCAACACCTACGTCTACGCCACCAAGGACGGGCGATACTACCACCTCAAGAGCGGCTGCGGAGGCATGACCGGCGCGAGCCGCGTCACCCTCAAGAAGGCCATCGACGCGGGCAAAAAGGCCTGCCCGATCTGCGCCTCGGCCGCCAACCGGACGGTCTACTCCACGGCGAAGGGCGACCACTACCACGCCGCCAGCGTGTGCGTGCAGTCCGGCATGAAGAACGGCACCAAGCGAAAGCTCTCCGAGGCGCTGATGATGGGCCAGACGGCCTGTCCCTACTGCCTGAGCAGCAAGAAGGCGGCCGAAGAGGCCAAGGACACGGCGCAGGTCGTGAAGAAGGCCGTCGAAACCGCCGCCCGTCAGGGGACCACCTACAAGTCCGGCAAGTCGGGCGTGCGGGTGTACGCCAGCCTGACGGGCAAGTACTATCACACGAAGAGCAGCTGCCCGAACCTGTCCGGCGACGCCAACCGCGTGACGCTGGAGACGGCGCTGAACTACGGCAAGACGCCCTGCCCCGAGTGCGCCGCCTCCGCCTCGCGCACCGTGTACGCCACGCGCGGCGGCAAGTACTACCACTACAGCAAGGCCTGCGGCGGCTCCAGCGCCAAGAAGGGCACGCTGGCCTCGGCGCTGGCCTACGGGCTGGATCCCTGCCCGAACTGCGTGACCCACACGGCCGCGCCCGCGTCCACCGCGCTCTACCACAGCGGCACCTCCGGCATCAAGGTCTACGCCACGCTGGGCAGCAAGTACTATCACGCCAACAGCACGTGCTCCGGCCTGACCGGGGCCAGCCGCGTGACGCTGGAGACGGCGCTGAACTACGGCAAGACGGCCTGCCCCGTGTGCCTGGCCTCGGCCAACCGCAAGGTCTACGCCGTGGTCGGCGGCAAGTACTACCACTACAGCAAGGCCCACGCCGGGTCCGGCGCGATCGCCGGCACGCTGGCCACGGCCCGCGCGCTGGGCTTGAAGGCCTGTCCGCTGTGCTCGAAGCTGGCAGCGGGCGCGGCGAGCTACGAGAACGGCGGCGCGCAGGACGCCCCGGTGTCCACCATGGAGTATCCGGACCTGCCGGATACGGGCGTCTACATCGACATCGGCAGCGCCAACAACTACTACCACCTGGGGCCGAAGTGCTCCAACGCGCACTTCTCCGGCGGCACGAAGGTGACGCTGCAGTACGCGCTCGACTGGGACTACAAAGCCTGCCCGTATTGCAAGCCGCCGACGAGCATCGTGTATCCCGAGGTCGATTGATCCGTTTATCGCGTCAAACAGGGGCGTCGCCGTGACGTCCCTGCTTTTTTTGCGCGCGGACGGCACAATTTACTTGCGCAAAGCCCGCGCATGGTTTACAATATATATTAGATCATTATGTCCCCGGCGTATCGGCGCGGGGCGCAAATCACAGGGGGTAATCGCATGGATGTCAGGGCATTGTTTGATCGCAACCGCGCGCGCCTGGACGCGCTCTACGGCAAGGCGGATCAGCTGGAGCGCTACACCCGGCTGGCGGACGCGTTCCGCGCGCAGTTCGGCCGCGAGCCGGAGGCCTTCGTCTCCGCGCCGGGCAGGACCGAGGTCGTGGGCAACCACACCGACCACCAGAACGGCAAGGTGCTGGCCGCGGCGGTGAATCTGGACACGGTGGCCGCCGTCGCCCCGCGCGACGACGGGCGCGTGGTGCTGTACTCCGCCGGCTACGACAAGCCCTTCGACGTGGACATCACCGACACCGCCGTTCGCGAGGACGAGAAGGAGACCACCTTCGCGCTGATCCGCGGCGTGGCGGCGCGGCTTGTGCAGCTGGGCTATAAGGTGGGCGGCTTTGACGCCAGCGTCACCAGCACCGTGTTCAAGGGCAGCGGCTTGTCGTCGTCGGCGGCGTTCGAGGTCATGCTGGTGGGCGCGTTCGACGCGCTGTACAACGGCTGGGTGATCGACCCGAAGGAGAACGCCCGCATCTCCCAGTACGCCGAGAACGTCTACTTCGGCAAGCCCAGCGGCCTGCTGGACCAGTCGGCCAGCGCCGTGGGCGGCCTGGTGACGATGGACTTCGGCGTCTCGCCGGCCGCCGTGGAGGCGCTCGCCTACGACTTCGGCGCGAAGGGCTACGCGGTGTGCGTGGTCACCGCCGGCGGCGAGCACGGCAACCTGACCGCCGACTACGCGGCCATCCCCGCCGAGATGAAGGCCGTCGCGAAGGCCATGGGCGAGGAGCTGCTGCAGAACGTGACGCCCGAGGCGCTGTTTGAGGCGCTGCCGAAGCTGAAGAACAAGGTCACCGACCGCGCGATCCTGCGCGCCTTCCACTACGTGGACGAGACCCGCCGCGTGGAGGACGCCGTCGCGGCCCTGCGCGCGGACGACCTCAAGGCCTTCTTTGATGTCGTGATTGCCTCCGGCGAGAGCAGCTGGAAGCTGCTGCAAAACCTTCACGTGGCGACCAGCGACAACCAGGAGATGCCCCTCGCGCTGGAGATGAGCCGGCGGATGCTCGCGGGCCGCGGCGCATGGCGCATCCACGGCGGCGGCTTCGCCGGAACGATCCTGGCTTTCGTGCCCTTCGACTTGCTGGACGCGTACCGCACCGCGATGAACGGCGTGTTCGGCGACGGCGCCGTCACCGCGCTGTCCATACGGCCCGAGGGCGTTGTATGGCTGAAATGACCTATCGAACCAAATCTGAATCCGACACGATGGCCTTCGCGGCGAAGCTCGCGCCGATGCTGGCGGCGGGCGACGCGGTGCTGCTGACGGGCGACCTGGGCGCGGGCAAGTCGGTGCTGGCGCGGGGCATCGCGCGGGGCCTCGGCGTCACGGGCCCGATGCCCAGCCCGACGTTCACGCTGATGGTGCCCTACGAGGCCGGCGGCCGCAAGCTGTACCACTTCGACCTCTACCGGCTGTCCGACCCCGACGAGTACTACGCCGCGGGGCTGGACGAGTTCGTGGGCGGCGACGGCGTGGCCGTCGTCGAGTGGCCGCAGATGGCGGAGCTGGACGTCGCGCCCGCGCTGAACATCGCGCTGGAGCGCGGCGCGTCGGACGACGAGCGGCGCATATCGATCGAAAACAACGGCGTCGGGGGGTTCGACCCCGCGGCGCTTTCGGACTGGAGGGACGCGGATGGCGAATGAACGGATCAATCCCACGGTGCTCGCCATCGACACGTCCGGGCCCGTGGCGGGCTGCGCGCTATTGAAGGACGGCAGGATCGTCCACCAGGTGGCGATGAACCACGGCCTGACCCACTCCGAGACCATCATGCCCGCGGTGGACGGGGCGCTGAGCGCCGCCGGGCTCTCCTGCGCGGACGTGGACGTGTTCGCCGCGGTGGCGGGCCCCGGCTCGTTCACCGGCGTGCGCATCGGCGTCTGCGCCGCGAAGGGGCTGGCCCACGCGGTGGGGAAGCCCTGCGCCGCCGTGCACGCGCTGGAGGCGCTGGCGATGAACTTCTGCGGCTTTGACGGCCTCGTCTGCCCGATCCTGGACGCGCGGTGCGGCCAGGTGTACTGCGCGGCGTTCGACGTGTCGGGCGGCCTGCCCGTGCGCGCGCTGGCGGACGCCGCCGAGCCGCTGTCGGACTTCCTCGCGCGGCTGCCGGGGGACCGCCGCCTGATGTTCGTCGGTGACGGCGTGCCCGTGCACGCGGAGGCTGTGCGCGCGGCGCTGGGCGAACGCGCGCGGATCGCCCCCGCGAACCTGCGCGACCTGCGCGCGGACGCGGCCTGCGTGCTGGCGGCCTCGCACCCCGAAACCTGGACGGACGCCGCGGCCCTGCGGCCCATCTACCTGCGCGCCCCGCAGGCGGAGAGGGAGAGAAAGAAGAGAGTTGAGAGTTGAGAGTTTAGAGTTTAGAGAAAGAATGCTATTAACTCAACTCTGAACTCTGAACTCTAAACTCTTGATTGCGAGGATTCTATGCCAGAAATCACGATCGGCTTAATGACACTCGACGACATCGAGGCGGTGGCGGCCATCGAGGCGGCCACGTTTCGCACGCCCTGGTCGAAAAACGCCTTTTACCGCGAGGTGACGGACAACCCCTGCGCGCGCTACGTGGTGCTGCGCGAGGACGGCGTGGCCGTGGCCTACGCCGGGGTGTGGTTCGTGCTGGACGAGGGCCACATCACCAACATCGCCGTGCGGGAGGACCGCCGGGGCATCGGCTACGGCGAGCGCGTGACCCGCGCGATGATCCAGCTGGCGGCGGACAGCGGCATGCGCTGGATGACGCTGGAGGTGCGCCGCTCGAACGAGGCGGCCATCCACCTGTACCACAAGCTCGGCTTCATCGACGTGGGCTATCGCAAGCGCTACTACGAAAACACCGAGGACGCGCTGATCATTGCGCTGGAGGAGCTCCCCGAAGCCGACCCGGAGAACGACCCCATGCTGGTTCGGGAGGAGTGACCCCCTCTCCGCCTGTCATTCTGAGCGGAGGCGGAGCCGGAGTCGAAGAATCTTTTATCCAGTAAAGGAGACCTATGCTTTTCAAGATTGTGGAGATCGTCGTCGTCGCGGCAGCCTGCTGCGCGGCGTCGGTGCACTGCGTCCACGCGCTGCAAATGGGGCGCTACCAGCTGCCGGCCTACCGGCACTGGCTGTCCCGCAGCCGCGAGCGCGTGCTGAAGGAAAACGTGCCCTGGGCCTTCGCCGCGGCGCTGCTGAGCCTGTACCTGCCAGTGCTGATGTCGATGTTTATGGCGGGGGAGGAGGCGCGGCACGCGCTGTCGGGCTGGCTGGTGCTGCTCATGTTCACGGGCCTGATGGCTTGGATCGCCTGGCGCGACTACAGCCGCCCCAGCAAAAAGCCCTTCGTGGCCACCCAGCGCGTGCGCAGGCTCTTGAGCGTGCTGCTGGCACTGTGCCTGCTGTCGGCCACGCTGCTGGCGCTGCTGCGCATCCCGGTGTACTTCCTGTTCGCGGCCATGCCCTTCCTGGTGCAGCTGGCGGCCATGATCATCAACCCCTACGAGGCGCGCCTGAACGCCAGCTTCTTCAAGAGCGCGAAGAAGAAGATCCGCGAGCACAAGCACCTCGTCACCATCGGCATCACCGGCAGCTATGGCAAGACGAACGTGAAGTTCATCCTGCGCGATCTGCTGTCGAAGAAGTACAGCGTGCTGGCCACGCCCGCCAGCTTCAACACCGCCATGGGCATCTCCCGCGTCGTGAACGACCAGCTGAAGCCCGAGCACGACGTGTTCATCGCGGAGATGGGCGCGACCCACGTGGGCGACATCAAGGAGCTGGTGGAGCTGGTGCGCCCGAAGTACGGCATCCTCACCAGCATCGGCCCGCGCCATCTGGACACGTTCGGCTCGCTGGAGAACATCGCCACCACCAAGTTTGAGCTGATCCAGGGCTTGCCCCGCGACGGCTTTGCGGTGTTCGGCTCTGGCGACGACTACATCAACCGCCTCTACGCGCTCTGCCGCCACGACAAGTGCCGCGTGGGGCTGGAGTCGGACGGCGACGCCTGGCTGCGCGCCGAGCAGCTGAAGTTCAGCGAGCGCGGGTCCAGCTTCAACCTGGTCTGCGCCGACGGCCAGAAGGTCCGCTGCCATACGCGGCTGCTGGGCAGCTACAACGTCAAGAACATACTGCTCGCGGCTGCGCTGGCCCAGCGGATGGGCCTGGACCTGGACGAGATCGCCGAGGGCGTGCAGCGCCTCGCGCCGATCGAGCACCGGATGCAGCTGATCCCCGGCGACCTGAACGTGATCGACGACTCGCTGAACGACGACGCCGACAGCGCGTTCGAGGCCATGCGCGTGCTCTCGCAGATGCCGGGCCGCCGCATCGTGGTGACGCCGGGCCTGGGCGAGCAAGGCGGCAGGGAGTCCGACGTGAACTTCGCGCTGGGCACCGTGATGGCCGACTGCGCCGACACCGTGATCCTCGTCGGGCGGCGCGCCTTCTCGCGCAGCATCATCCGAGGCATGCTCCAGTCCGGCTTCTCCAACTCCAGCGTCCACACCGCCGACGACATGGACGACGCCTCCGAGATCCTCCAGGAGATCTCCGACGATGGCGACACCGTGCTGTTCGAGAGCCGGATCCCGGAGTACGAGGAGGAGGAATAGCGCGGGCACGGACGCCGTCCGGTCGGAGAATAGTCTCAGAGCTTGAAGCTATCATAATATAAAAGGAGGCAGACAGAGATGAAGAAAAAGATTTCCATGCTGGTTTTCCTGATGGTCGCGGCGCTGCTGGCCGCGGCGATGGCGGGCGCCGAGGCGGCGCAGGCCCCGACCCTTGAGACGCTCAGCGAATACGACTGGTCGTTCATGAGCGGCGCGGGCGGCTGGGCCACGTACATTCGGATCAATCCCGACGGCTCGTTTACCGGCGATTACCACGACAGCGAGATGGGCGAAACCGGCGACGACTATCCCTACGGGACGATCTACGGCTGCGTGTTCCACGGCCAGCTGACCCTCGGCGAACAGGTGAGCGACTACGCCTGGAGCGTGCATGTGGACGCGGTGGAGATGGACGAGGGCCAGGTGCCTGAGTCGATCGAGGACGGCACCCGCTATGTGACGATCGAGCCCTACGGCCTCACGGCGGGGAACGACATGCTGCTCTTCCTGCCCGGCACGCCCGTGGACGAGCTGCCGGAGGAATTCCTGCTCTGGGCGCACCTGATCGGCAGCGACGAGACGGAGCTTCCGAACTACGGCCTGTACGACGAGGCCGCGGACACAGGCTTCATCGCCGAGGAGCCCTTTGAGGTGCTGGAAGGGGAGTAAGGTCGAAACACAGCGCTTCCATGACAACTTGGTATCCGATTTTGACCGCTTGGTGCAAATCCCATTGATTTGCCCGGCGGTTTTTCTTATAATGTTCCCGTGAGCGAGAGGAGGAGCGCGAATGAGAGTTGAGATCGAGCAGGACGCCAGCCTGAAGTCGCCGGAGATCACGATCCGCTGCCCGGCGATCGACGAGGACATCCTGCGCATCGTGGCCATGC